>JAZNTY010000188.1:0-15097 GCA_045592005.1 Alistipes sp.
TCGTCGATCAAATTGGGCGATACCTTATGCTCTCTTTTTGGCATTTTTTGTAGCACTGCCACTACTCCTTATCGTTGTGTTTGCCTTTACAAACAACCAAGGAGAGTTCTCTCTACAAAACTTTGTTAAATTTGTTACCCAACCAGAGGCTGTAAATACTTTTGTATACTCAATAGGTATAGCATTGGTTACAACCTTTCTATGCATTCTACTCGGATATCCTGCTGCATATATTTTGAGTAGCAAGAACCTAAATAGCTCTCAAACCACCGTAATGTTGTTTATCCTGCCTATGTGGATAAATATTTTGGTGCGTACTTTAGCGACAGTTGCTCTTTTTGATTTTGTGCATATTCCATTGGGAGAGGGGGCTTTGATATTCGGTATGGTCTACAACTTTTTGCCGTTTATGATCTACCCCATCTACAACACTCTTCAAAAAATGGACTATTCGCTCATTGAAGCTGCCGAGGATTTGGGTGCTAAGCCGAGCACTGTATTTTGGAAGGTTACAGTACCACTCTCTATGCCTGGCATTACAAGTGGTATTATGATGGTCTTTATGCCTACAATATCTACTTTTGCTATTGCGGAGCTTCTGACAATGAACAACATCAAGCTCTTTGGTACAACTATTCAAGAGAATATAAATAACGGAATGTGGAACTATGGTGCTGCACTATCGCTGATTATGCTTGTGATTATTGGTATCACTTCACTATTCTCAGATAGCGATGAGCAGACTCAAAACGAGGGAGGGTTGATATAATGAAGAAGTTTTTTGCTCAATCGTACCTATGGCTGTTGCTATCAATGCTCTATGCGCCAATAATTATCATTGCTGTATTCTCTTTTACCGAAGCAAAGGTGCTTGGCAACTGGACGGGGTTCTCTACAAAGCTATACACATCACTCTTTTCAGGCGGTGTGAACCACAACCTATTAGATGCCATTGAAAACACCTTTGTCATTGCCCTTATTGCTGCTGCAACATCGACCATTCTCGGCAGTTTTGCAGCAATAGGCATTCACAATCTCCACGGAAAGAGGCGTCAAGCTATAACTTTCCTTAATAACATCCCGATGCTCAATCCGGATATTATTACAGGTATTTCTCTCTTTTTACTCTTTATAACTTTGGGCATCACTCAGGGTTATATAACTGTAGTACTCGCCCATATCGCATTTTGCACCCCTTATGTGGTACTAAGTGTTATGCCTCGTCTACAGCAGATGAACCAAAATATCTATGAGGCGGCTCTCGATTTAGGTGCAACTCCTTTTCAAGCGCTGAGAAAGGTTATTATACCAGAAATTCGTCCAGGTATGATTTCAGGCTTTATACTCGCCTTTACACTCTCTATTGACGACTTTGCCGTTACCATTTTTACCATTGGTAATCAAGGACTTGAGACACTATCTACCTACATCTATGCCGATGCCCGCAAGGGAGGTTTAACTCCGGAACTTCGACCACTGTCGACAATAATATTTGTAACCGTATTGTTGCTACTTATTATCATTAATGTTCGTGCGCGCCGTGCAGCTCGTAAACAGAGTATCTAAAATGAGAAGATTTTTTATATTTGTCACAACAATTATCCTTACCCTCGGCACTACTATAGCTGCCGACCGCGAACATACACTCAAAGTATACAATTGGGCAGACTATATCGACGAGGATGTTTTGACCGAATTTCAAGAGTGGTATAAAGAACAAACAGGCGAAGAGGTAGAGGTCATCTATCAACTCTTTGATATTAACGAAATTATGCTCGCCAAAATAGAGCGTGGCAAGGAGGATTTTGATGTTGTTTGTCCATCGGAGTATATTATTGAACGAATGCTCCGAAATGACCTGCTACTGCCTATAGACAAAGATTTTGGCAATACTCCGAACTATATTGACAGCAATATCTCTCCATATATCATTGACCGCTTCAATATGATTGACGGCTCAGGCAAAAATGCCAACGACTATGCCGTAGGTTATATGTGGGGAACAACCGGACTGCTCTATAACACAAAATATATCACTACTAAGCAGGCATCATCGTGGTCTATTCTTCACAACAAAGATTTTCGTAAAAATATATTTATAAAGGACGCCTTTCGCGATGTCTATGGACCTATTTTGGTATACCTTAAGCGCGATGCTATCGACCGCGGAGAGGTTACACTCGATGAAGTTATGTATGATGCCTCGGATGAGTCTATCGCCCTTGTTGAAGAGTTTTTGAAGGGAGCCAAAGAGCTTGTTGCAGGTTGGGAGGCTGATTTCGGCAAGGAGATGATGACCAAAGAGAAGGCGTATATCAACCTTACTTGGAGCGGAGACGCAGTATGGGCTATCGAGGAGGCAGCCGCTGTAGGCGTTACCTTAGACTATTATGTCCCAGATGAGGGTAGCAATGTATGGTTCGATGGCTGGGTAATCCCTAAGTATGCCAAAAATATCAAAGCTGCTCGCTACTTTATCAATTTTATGTGTCGAGCAGATATAGCCCTAAAGAATATGGATGCCATCGGCTATGTTAGCGCAGTTGCTACTCCAGAGATACTTGAGGCAAAAATTGACGAGTCCTTAGATAAATATGTCGATGTAAGCTACTTCTTTGGACCGGAAGCAGGCTCTGTTAAAATTAATGCCGTACAGTATCCTGACCGTAAAGTTATCGAGCGTTGTGCTATGATGCACGACTCTGGCGCTCGTACTGAGCAGATGTTGGAAATGTGGGCGCGCGTAAAGGGCGAGGTCGTAAAGCCGTGGGTACTTATCGTCATCGGTATAACCCTGCTCGGTATGTCCATTCTCGGTATCCGTCGTAAGATACGCCAATACCGCCACAGCTCATATCGTCGTCGCAAACGCCGTAGAAGATAGTAAAAAGTAGACTTTAGCTACACAATTACATCAAAAACATTATCATAGCCTGCGCTATTACAACCCTCAAAAACATTACAAGTGGGTAAACCGTAGCATAGCTAATTGCCGGCATATCTGACCCTGCCACATTATTGGCATAGGTTAGGGCAATAGGGTTTGTCATACTGCCGGCAAGAGTACCCATAAGGGTATAGTAATCCATCTTGTAGACCTTGCGTGCAAATATACCGACAAAGAGGAGCGGCACGACTGCAATAATCAACGCATACAACATCCAAATATAACCACCTGAAATAAGCGCTTCAATAAAACCGCTACCCGAAGCCAAGCCGACCGAGGCAAGGAACATAGCAAGTCCCACCTCACGGAGCATAAGATTGGCACTGATTGTGGTATATGTAATTAGGTGCCAATGTGTTCCGAAACGACCTATCAAAATAGCCATAAGCATAGGACCGGCGGCAAGACCGAGCTTTATTTGCGGAGAGTCAACCAACGGAATTGAGCCGACAAAAACGCCTAAGGCGATACCGAGAAATATAGTAAAAATATGGGGTTGGTGCAGCTTTTTAAGCGAGTTACCAAGCAAATCTGCTACCTTGTCTATAGCACTTTCCGAGCCCACAATCATCAACTTATCGCCCAACTGAAGTTCCATACCCTGATAAGGTATAAGGTCCATACCTGCACGATTAACACGCGTAATATTAATGCCATATTTGGTTCTAAGGCGCAAGTCGGAGAACTTCTTACCATTAATCTCCGAACGAGTCACCACTATACGACGCGAAACAAGTTTACCCTCAAACTCGCCCCACTCCTGCTCTAACATATCTATCTCCGTACCCAAAAAGGCGAGTATAGCCTCTTTATCCTCTAAAGAGCTAACAATAAAGAGCTTATCGCCACAGTAAACTCTGCTTTCAGAGTCGGCTATAAAGGCTTTGTTGCCATCATGCGAGATACGAGAGATAACAAACTGTCGAGCTACGATATTACGAATTTCGCTTACCGTTTTACCATTAATCTGCGTATTGACTACCTCTAATGAATATTTGGCTGCAAACTTATTCTCATTACTGAGCGCTTGTAGAGCTTTATTTTCGATATTAAGATTAATTTTAAGCAGCGGTTTGAGAATTAAAAAGGCTATAATCACTGCCACAACACCAAACGGATAAGCTATAGCAAAACTCATAGGAATAGAGCTATCTTCTACCCCTGTCATATCCATATAAGCCTGTTGCGTTGCACCCATTGCCGGAGTATTTACCGCCGCGCCATCCATAACTCCTACCATCGTCTGTAGTGGTGTTCCTGTTATCTGCCCTATTATCAGCGTCACAATCACACCCAATGCCATCACAAGCATCGCAAGCCACATCTGCCTTAAGCCACCTTGTCGTAGCGAGGAGAAAAAGCCTGGACCAATCTGTAGACCTATTGAAAAGACAAAAAGCGTAAGTCCAAAGTCACGCGCAAAGCCGAGAATATCGCCTGGCACCACCATTCCAAAATGGCTGACAGCAATACCGGCAAAAAGTATCCATGTTGAGCCGAGTGATATACCACCAATCTTAATTTTACTCAGCAGCGTACCTATGGCTATAACAATGGCAAATATAAATATCGAGTGAGCTATACCACTCCCAAAAAACATATTTTCAATAAAGGTCATCATATCACTATAAAAAAATAATCGCGCAAAGGTATATAAATATATTTTATTTTGCACTACTTTGCACAAAGTTTACTATTACTGTCCAAGGTTGACGAGCAGCTTAGCGAACATATTTCAAGTTTAGAGGATAAGTCTAGCGAGGAGTTTGCTGCACTAAAGGATGCAAATTCTTCATTGAAAAATCAGATTGCAGAGCTTGAAAAAGATGTAAACGAACAACTATCTAAGACGACCGACTGGGTTAATGGAACATTTGCAACGATAGAACAGTACGAGGCTGCACAATATTGGAGCGACTACAAGTCCTACATCGAGCCGTACGACTTTAAGTAGTTGCAACAAGGCGATAAACAGACAGCACCCGCAGTAAAATGTGGGTGTTTTTTGTATATATTGTTTCAGATATCCATTTTTTCATTATCTTTGTGCATCAAACACAAAAAAGAGTATGAACAAAGTAGATATTCAGCGCGCCCACCGTATGGACGGTACCGGCGAGTACTATTTTTCGCGCAGACTGCGTGAGATAGCAGAGATTGAGGCGGCAACAGGTCGCCAGATTATTAAGCTTGCGATGGGCAGTCCCGACCTACCACCTGCGCCGGCAGTAATTGAGCGCCTCTACAAGGAGGCTCAGCGTCCTGATGTCCACAAGTATATGTCTTTCAAAGGCGAGCCTATTCTTCGCAAAGCTTTTGCCGATTGGTATCAGAAGTGGTACGGCGTAGAGGTTGACTACAACAGTGAGGTTCTGCCTCTTATAGGCTCAAAGGAGGGTATTATGCATATCTGCCAGACATTTATCAACCCTGGCGACAAGGTACTTGTACCAAATCCTGGCTATGCCGCATACAAGGCTGCTGTAAGTATGACCGGTGGCGTTATGGTGCCATACTCACTCAACAAAGCAAATGACTTTATGCCAGACTTTGAGGCTATTGAGGCTCAGGGTGTAGAGGGTGTGAAGATTATGTTTGCCAATTTCCCAGGTATGCCTACCGGAAAGACTCCAACCCGTGAGTTGTTTGAGAAGATTATCGCCTTTGGCGCAAAGCACAACATACTGATTATCCACGACAACCCATATAGCTTTATCCGCAACGCCGACAAGCCGATGAGTATTCTCTCTGTTCCTGGTGCTAAGGATGTGGCTATGGAGATGAACTCGCTGAGCAAAGGTCATTCAATGGCGGGCTGGCGTGTAGGTGTTATTATGGGTAAGAAGGAGTGGATTGACTCTATCCTTACATTCAAGAGCAACATGGACTCTGGTATGTTCTACCCTATTCAGGCGGCTGCCGAGACAGCCCTTTCACTTGGCGAGGAGTGGTTTACAGAGCTTAACGCTATCTACCGCGAGCGCGAGAAGGAGGGTAATGCATTGCTTGATGCCCTCGGATGTCACTACCAGCCAAATCAGGCGGGACTATTTATCTGGGCTGAAATTCCGGAGGACTATCAGGGCGACTGCTACGACTTCTCAGACGAGGTTATGGAGAAGTGCGATGTATTCCTTACTCCTGGAGGTATTTTCGGCACCGAGGGTAAGCGATATGTGCGTATTACTCTATGCTGCCCTGCCGAGCTGCTTCGTAAGGCTACAGACAATGTAAAGGCGCGTTTTAACAAGTAACAAATAGTCATTCAGCGACAAAGCGCAATCTCCATTTGGAAGATTGTGCTTTTTTTATTATCTTTGAAAGATTTTAGTGTAAGAACATTACTAAAAAAACTAAAACTATGAAAGGTATTGTATTGGCAGGAGGTAGTGGAACTCGCCTCTACCCTATTACAAAAGGCGTAAGCAAACAATTATTACCGGTTTATGACAAGCCGATGATCTACTACCCTATCTCAGTACTTATGCTAGCAGGCATAAGGGATATTTTGATTATATCCACACCTACCGACTTACCAGGCTTTCGTCGTCTGCTTGGCGACGGCAGTGATTATGGAGTAAATTTCCAATATGCGGAGCAACCATCCCCTGATGGTCTTGCACAAGCATTTATTATTGGAGAAGAGTTTGTTGGCGACGACTGCGCTTGCCTTGTTTTAGGCGACAATATCTTTTATGGACAAGGTTTCTCTGGCATGTTACGCAAAGCCGTTGAAACTGCCGAAAAAGATGGTAAAGCAACAGTTTTTGGATACAGAGTGCCCGACCCTGAGCGTTTTGGTGTTGCCGAAATTGACAGCGAAGGCAATGTTCTATCTATAGAGGAGAAACCGGCACACCCTAAGAGCAACTATGCTGTTGTAGGTCTATATTTCTACCCAAACAAAGTTGTTGAAGTAGCAAAAAACATCAAGCCTTCTGCGCGTGGCGAGTTAGAGATAACCTCAGTAAACGACCACTTCCGCCAAGATGGAGAGCTAAAACTTCAAGTATTTGGTCGCGGTTTTGCTTGGCTTGACACCGGCACACAAGAGAGTCTTTTTGACGCTTCTCGCTTTGTGGAGGTTGTTGAGAGTCGTCAGGGCGTGCAGATTGCCTGCCTTGAGGAGATTGCTTGGCGCAAAGGATGGATATCGGACGAAGATATGCTCCGTTTAGCAGAGCCTATGAAGAAAAATGCCTACGGACAGTATATGATTAATCTGGTAAAGAATAAGTAATGGAAGTTATAAAAACAGATATTGAGGGCGTAGTGATAATTGAACCCAAAATCTTTGGAGACGCCCGTGGCTACTTTTATGAGAGCTTCAACGCGGCTGAGTTTGAGGCTAAAACCGGCATTAAAACCACCTTTGTGCAGGACAACCAGAGCAAGTCAAGCTACGGAGTGCTCCGTGGTCTCCACTTTCAGAAACCGCCTTATGCCCAATCGAAGTTAGTACGCGTTGTTAGTGGTAGTGTGGTTGATGTTGCAGTGGATATTCGTAAAGGTTCGCCAACTTTTGGAAAATATGTAGCTGTAGAGCTTACCGAGGAGAACCACCGTCAATTATTCGTACCTCGCGGCTTTGCTCACGGATTTATTGTAAAGAGTCCTACGGCAATATTTCAATATAAGTGCGACAACCTCTATGCTCCACAGTCAGAGGGTGCTATTGCGTGGAATGACCCACAGATAGGTATAGATTGGGGAATTGCCCAAAGCGATATTTTACTTTCGGATAAAGATAAGCACCATCCAACACTTGCGGAGGCAGATTATCTGTTTGATTATAACGAGAAATTGTACTAAGATATGAATATACTTATTACCGGAGCCAACGGACAGCTTGGCAATGAGATGCGCAAAGTAAGTGCAGTATCGCCAAACAACTATATCTTTACCGATGTTGCAGAGTTGGATATAACTGACGCTAAGGCAGTTGATGATTTTGTCAAGGCAAACGATGTTAATATTATTGTTAACTGCGCAGCCTATACCAATGTAGATAAAGCTGAAGATGACGAGGTTACTGCCGAAAAGATAAATGCAACAGCCGTAGCAAATTTGGCGCAGGCAATAAAGGGTGTTAATGGTACACTTTTTCACATTTCAACTGACTATGTATTTGGTTCCGAGGGCAATACTCCGCGTAGTGAAAATATGCCACTGAACCCGCTTGGTGCTTACGGTCGTACAAAGTTACATGGCGAGCAGGCTATTGCCGAAGTGGGATGCAAGGCTCTTATCTTCCGCACCGCATGGCTCTACTCTGAATTTGGAAACAATTTCCTTAAAACTATGCTCAAGTTAACTGCTGAGCGTGAAAATCTCAATGTTGTCTTCGACCAAGTTGGCACCCCTACATACGCAGGCGACCTTGCCATTGCAATTTTCACCATTATTGAGTCAAATATCTACAACGGTAATGAAGGTGTATATCACTTCTCAAACGAGGGTGTATGCTCGTGGTATGACTTCGCGACTGAGATTGCTGTAGCAGCGGGAAACACCAAGTGTAATATTCAACCGTGTCACTCTAACGAGTTTCCTTCGAAAGTTACAAGACCTCCGTTCTCAGTACTTGATAAGAGCAAAATTAAAAAGACATTCGGTCTTGAAATTCCACATTGGAGGGAGTCTATGATTTATTGCATTAACAGATTAAAGAAATAAAATAATGAAAAATATAATTATTACCGGTGGTGCTGGCTTTATCGGCAGTCATGTAGTTCGTCTCTTTGTAAACAAGTATCCTGATTACCACATTATCAATCTTGATAAGCTTACCTATGCAGGAAACCTCGCAAACTTAAAGGATATTGAAGATAAGCCTAACTATACATTTGTCAAAGCCGACATCTGCGACTTCGACACCATTTTGGACCTTATGCAGAAATACAATGTTGACGGTGTTATCCATCTTGCAGCTGAGAGCCATGTGGACCGTAGTATTAAGGACCCTTTTACCTTCGCAAAGACAAATGTTATCGGCACCTTATCTATGCTTCAGGCTGCACGCAGCTATTGGGAGAGCCTACCAGAGAGGTATGAAGGCAAGCGTTTTTACCACATCTCTACCGACGAGGTTTATGGTGCACTTGAGATGACTCATCCGGAGGGCATAGAGCCTCCTTTCTCCACCTCTGCATCCTCAGAACACCATTTAGCATACGGAGAGGAGTTTTTCTATGAGACCACTAAGTACAACCCACACTCTCCATATTCCGCTTCAAAGGCATCTTCGGACCACTTTGTGCGTGCCTTCCACGACACATATGGAATGCCGACAATTGTTACAAATTGCTCTAACAACTATGGTCCTTATCAGTTCCCAGAGAAGCTTATTCCGCTATTTATCAACAATATTCGCCACCGTAAGCCACTACCTGTCTATGGCAAGGGAGAGAATGTTCGCGATTGGCTCTATGTAGAGGACCACGCAAGGGCTATTGACACTATTTTCCACAACGGAGCAATAAGTGAAACATATAATATCGGCGGCTTTAACGAGTGGAAAAATATAGACCTTATCCGAGTACTTATTCGCACCGTGGACCGAGCTCTTGGCAATCCTGAGGGTTCAAGCGAGGAGTTAATTACCTATGTTACCGACCGTGCCGGTCACGACCTTCGTTACGCTATTGACTCTTCAAAGCTGCAAAAAGAGCTTGGCTGGGAACCTTCATTACAGTTTGAGGAGGGTATAGAAAAGACTGTTGCTTGGTATCTCGAAAATCAAGAGTGGATGGATAATATAACATCTGGCGAGTACGAAAATTACTATAACGATATGTATAAAGACAGATAGGCTAAGAGTTACCAATGAAGACAGCCTCCATAATTAAGATACTATTCACAATACACTGCTTTGCTGCTCTGTCGTTCTTTCAACCTCTCAATTTCATTATGCCTGAGGTTGCCAAGGCTGTATCTTATGTATCTATGGCGGCAATTTTTACAATCTCCATTCTATGCGACAACGATGATAGGCTCAAACATAAGGCACAATTTGCATCTCCGCTAAAGATGCTTATTGTCTTTATCGCGCTATCAACTCTTATGCCCACACTGAGTTACTTTGATCAAGAGTTCAGTGAGACAATAGTATGTACTCTACCCTACTTTTCGTACGGATTATACTTCGCTTTGCGTAAATTCGATATCGGCATTGGGTTCTTCATCAAGCTCATACTAACCATTGTTGTTTTAGCGATTATTACCCACTTAATAAACCTATACACATTTCCTATCATCTCCTTTGGCAAACCTGAGGATGAGTACGAATATGACCGAGGCGGTATTCGACTTATTATTCAAGGCTTTAATTTCATCATACTTGCTTTCTTTATTGCTGCTGCTAAGCTAAAGCAAGGGAAAGGCAAGCAATGGTGGATTGTCCTCATCATCTGCTATGCGATGATTTTGGCATCTTATACCCGCCAGCATATTTTGGCTTGTACGCTACTTGCAATTTGGATTGCTTTACAGTCAATAAAGGGTCTATTTAGTCGATTTATTATTGCTGCCACTATTGCCGCTGCCACTCTATATATTGTACCTCAGATACCTATGTTTAAGCAGTTGATAGATATTACCATTGAGCAGCATGATAGGAATGAGAGTGCCAACAAGGAGAATGTGCGTATTTTAGCCGCCCAATACTATGGATGGCAGGGGTTTGAAAACATATCTAACCGACTCTTTGGTAATGGTGTACCATCGTTCCACTCAAAGTGGGGTATGGATTTCAAAGCCCATTCGGATATGGAGAATATATATGCCGCAGATGTCGGCTGGTTTGGTTTTAATTGGTATTTTGGCATCTTTGCAGTACTATGTATGTTGACCATATGTATTAAAGCCATATCGAAACAAAATAGATATTCTGATGCCGGCAGGTACTACTTTATATGGCTACTCGGCACAAGTATTATGAACGGCGCTCTGCTCTACCAATATGAAATTATTGTAACAGTTATAGCAATGTGTATAGCTGATTGTGAAAATGAGCACCACAAGACTACGGAGCTGATAAAGAGTAAAACACCTAAACAAAATACCTTCTGGGCAACATTATACGATTGGCGCAAAGTACGCAGAGAGAGGGAAATTGCAAATCGATAACTATGAAGACGGGCATTGTGATACTAAACTATAATAACGCTACAGACACCATAAATTGTCTGCGGTCACTTTATGCCGTAACACCTGCACAATCAATGCGAGTTATAGTAGTCGACAATGGTTCTAAAAAAGAGGTTGTGGAGGAACTTAAAGACTTTATATCTATTTATGTACCAGCGGTAACATTTCTTACTCTTCCTAAAAATATTGGCTATGCACAAGGCAACAATGAGGGTTGCAAGCTTCTGTATACAGATAAGGATGTAGACTGTATTACTATTTTGAACAATGATATTCTCTTTACCAAAGATATAATTACACCTCTAAGTGCCAAAGTACGCGCTATGAGCGATTGTGCTATTCTTTCTCCACTGCTTATGCAACGCGACGGCAGGAGTATTGATCGTAATTGTGCCCGCCGAGCCATAACTCTTGGTCAACTCTTTATCAGTTGGTTGCTACTGCATCGAAATTGGTTTGGAATACTGAATAGTATAGCTTGCAAACGCTGTATGTTACCTAAAAAGATTGAAGGTCATACTCTCGAAATAGAGCTACCGTCCGGTAGCTGTATGGTTATACGCAAGAGTTTGTTTGAGCAATTAGGTAGTTTTGACCCAAATACATTTTTATACTACGAGGAGGATATTTTGCACAAGAAAATTCTCAACACAGGGCTTAAAAACTATATAGACACCTCTGTAAGTTGCATCCACATAGGTGCGGCTACCACATCAACACAGGCAACAAGCCTCTTTGTTACCAAATGTCTTATAAATAGCACAAGATACTACCTCCGCAACTATACCTCTGCCGGATGGGGATATAGGACATTTATCCACATTTTCTATGCTCTTTTTATAATTAAAAAATATATAAAGCAGTGGATTGATAAATAGTTATGACAAAAATTGCGCACATAGTATGGGGCTTGGAAACAGGCGGAATAGAGACGATGCTAATAGGTATGGTCAATGAGCAAATAAAGAGTGCTCATATATCTATTATTGTCATCAACGATATGGTTAACCCATCTTTGGTCGCAAAGATTAACCCTGCGGTAGATGTAATATATCTCTCGCGCAGGGTAGGTAGTAAAAATCCGCTACCGATAATTAAACTCAACTATACCCTACTATCACTGCATCCGACAACAATTCATTGCCACTCTTACAGCATTGTCAATTATCTACTGCCCACACTGCGTAAAAGAGCTATTTTGACAATACACACGACTCTAAAAAGGGGTCTCACAAAAAAGGTTCTTACTAAATATCGCTGTGTATGCTCAATATCGCGCTCCGTTCACAAAATGCTCATCGACAACTTTGGAATAGAGTCCAAAATAATATACAACGGCATCGACTTTTCTGCCATTAATTCTCGTACTACTTTTGACAGTCCATCTGTGGTGCAATTTATACAGACAGGACGCCTAATAGCCGAAAAGGGACACAAAACAGCTCTAAGAGCCTTGGCTCAAATCTCAACACCCTGGCATTTAGATATAATTGGCAGTGGTCAGATATTGGAAGAGTTGGAGGAAGAGGTTAGAGAATTAAATATATCCGACAATGTAAGTTTCTTAGGGAAGAAGAGTCAAAGTTATATCTTCTGTCATCTTAAAGATTACAATATTCTACTTCAGCCATCTACAGCAGAGGGTTTTGGGCTATCTGTTGCTGAGGCTATGGCAGCTAAGATATCTGTGATTGTCTCTAATACTGATGGACTGACTGAGGTTGTTGGCGACGGAAAATATGGGCATATATTCAAGTCTAATTCAAGTGATGAATTAGCTTCAACAATTAAGCGCATTATCTGTAACCCTGATAGTGAGCAAAGACTTAATAAGGCGTATGACTTCGCCTATAATAATTTCAACATTATAGCTACAGCGCAAGCATACTTAAACCTATACAACAACTATGAAGATACTACTGATAAATAATTTCCACTATATAAAGGGTGGTTCAGAGGCTGTATATTTCAATATGGCTCGAATGTTCGCCTCACGGGGAGATAGTGTTATCTTCTTCAGTTGCACATCGGAGCGAAATGAACAATGGGGCAGCAACGAATACTTTATTGAGTCCAATAGTAGTGTTAACCCGGTAAAGGGTGCTATCAGATATATATATAACATCCGCGCTAAGAAAGCACTTGAGGCTCTCATCTCTAAGGAGCGCCCCGATATTGCACATATACACCTATTCTGGGGCGGTTTATCATCATCCATTTTAGGGGTCTTAAACAAGCATAATATCCCCGTTGTCCACACTGCACATGACTATCGTATGATTTGTCCTGCATATACCTTCCGCCGCCCTAATGGAAATATCTGTCAAAAATGCCTCAATGGGTCATACATACACTGTCTACTACATCGCTGCATCAAAGGCAAAGTAGTACATAGTGCTCTTGCCAGCCTTGAAGCGACTTTTAGAAGGTGGTTTATAAAGCCCGCAGAGGCTATTGATGGTTTTGTTTTTGTTAGTCACTTTAGCTATGAACAGCATCTAAAAGCGATGCCAAAACTACTTCATTCACAAGTTCTGGTTCTACATAACGCCATAGCCCCACTTCCTCAGTCGGCTATAAGCGACTCTATGGGTAGCTACTATCTCTACTTTGGTCGCCTCAGTTATGAAAAGGGACTTACAACCCTAATTAAGACCTTCACAACACTACCACATCTTAAACTTAAGATTGTCGGCGAGGGTCCTCAAGAAGCAGAGCTCAGAGCGATAGCAATAACTGACAATATAGAATTTGTCGGCTATCAAAGCGGAGAAATTTTACGCCAAACTATCCGACAGAGCAAGGCTATTATCGTTCCAAGTGAGTGGTACGAAAACAATCCTATGACCATTATTGAGGCATCAGCTGCCGGTATTCCGACCATTGGAGCCAATATTGGAGGTATTACCGAAATTGTGCGTGAAGGTAAGACCGGTTTTTTGTTTAAGTCAAAGAGTTGTGAGCAACTGAAAGAAGCCATTCTGCGAATGGAGGATGTTAATCAGACTCAATATATTCAGATGAGTAACCAATGCCGCCAAATGGCAGTGGAACTCTTCTCGGAGGAGAGTATGTATCCTAAGATTATTGATTTTTACAGTAAAATAATTAACAACTATGAGTCTAAAGCAACAAGGAATTAACCTCGATTTATCACATATTCGTGCAGTGATATGCTTTACACTTGCCAGAATACCTATGCCTCGTACTTGGCGCAAGATTTTTATTCGCGCCGCAGGGGTAAACCTTACAGGCTGTAAATATTTTATCGCTCGCGATGTGCAGTTTGACTCTATCCATCCGGGTAATATTACAATACACAATGATGCACATATAGCTTCAGGTGTACGACTACTAACACACCGACTTGATACCAACAACCCAGATAGAGAGGACATTCACTTCATCGAAGGTCATATAACCATAGGCGAGCACGCCTTTATCGGTACAGGCTCCATTATTACAGGAGAGGTATCAATAGGTCGCAGCGCCATTATTGGAGCCGGAAGTGTGGTTACACGCTCAGTTCCGGATTATGAGATTTGGGGCGGTAACCCCGCAAAGTTTATAAAAAAACGCGCTTAGAATGTTACAAATTAGTGCTATTACCGAGAGCCGTCTATTTGCTCTATTGCGTATCTCCCTGTTTAACAACAAGGAGGATATGGCTCTATTTGCCAATATGTCAGACAAGGAGTGGTTGGATGTATACAATTTAGCCCTTGACCATGGAGTACTTGCTTTCGCATATGATGGTGTAGGTTCCTTAGATGCAGAGTTAGGACCAGAGCTTGAACTCAAGATACAGTGGGCTTATAATGTTGCCCACATTGAGAAGATTTTTAAGCGACAGCATCATACAGCCCATCAGCTTGTTAATACTTTTTGTGGTTATGGCATAACAACTGTAATATTAAAAGGGTTGAGTAATGCCGCTATGTATCACAATCCGGCACATCGCCAAGCGGGAGATATTGATATATATCTCATGGGAGACTATGC
>JAZNTY010000189.1:0-6690 GCA_045592005.1 Alistipes sp.
TTATATGTTCGCTGCACTAATGAGTGGTTATATATTGCACCGGAATAGAGGGGTACAAAGGGGCGAAGAACCTTCTCTCTGATATATGGACCTTTGCCGTCAAAAAGTATCTTTAGACCATTATACTGCACCGTATCGAGCTTAAAGAGATAGTTCGGATTGCTCTTATCCTTAACAGCATCATACCCAGGCAGTATACCCACATTGCGTAGGCGGTAGACAGCATTGTTGTCATATATAGCCTCGCCACGAGGGGTATAACCCGATAGTTTCTGCTTAACTATCATTGTCAGCGCTACACGATTTTTTTGTTGCAGTGTATCAGCTATATATGAGATATTATTAACCGAAAAACTGTAGTAGCCCCTATCTCGCAACTGTGAAGCGATACGCTCGCGCTCAGCATCAAGAGTAGCGATGTTAAAGATATCGCCGCGCTGTATCAAGCGATTAGCCGTATCAGGCAGAAGTATCGGCTCCAAGAAACGGTCGCGGAATTCATAGTTTATTTGGTCAATAATATAAGGTTGATTTTGGCGCAGGGAATAGATTACTTTAGCGCGCTTACGGCGGTATGTAGTATCGACAGTGTAGCCAACCTCCGAGGCAAAATAACCGCGTGAGTCGAGATAAATTTTTAGGTTCTCGGCAGACTTTTCGGTCTGGTCAGCATCAAAGAGAACCGGCTCCTCACCTATACGGCGCTTAAGGTTGTTCCACCAATTATCTTTCTCCGGATTGGCAAGGTTGTAGACCTCAACATAGAAATTGGTGCCAAAAAAGTGCTTATTAGGAGTCTGACGAATATACTTATAGACATCCTCATTGGTTATGCGGTCTTTACTCGCCGTTTCAGAATCTGTTTCGACCTTTACTCGCTGAAGAAGATATGACCCCTCCGGAAGATTGCGCGTAACATTACACGACGATAGACCTATCGCCGCCACAACTACCGTAAGTATGGTCAACACTCTTTTCATCCTCTGCTCTCCAAAAATGCGTTCCACGCAGCAACTTCAGCCTCAAAGTTTCCGACAGGTGTGAATGCAAAAGTTTTGCCGTCAAAATCTATCTGTCCTCGCTCAGTATAGGTGGCATTACCTATAAGTGTCGTTGTCAGCAACTGCTCATTGTTGACTATGCAGCGCACTGCACCACCGCGGTTCTCCACTAAAATATCACTTTTGAAGTCGCACAGCCCCTGCAAAGCCACAGCCGTTGCAGAGCTGGTCATTGCAGTACCACACGACGGAGTTATTCCGGCACCACGCTCAAAAGTGGTAACAAATATATGATTTTTACCACGAACCTCCACAAAACTGATATTCACTCCATTCGGGAAGATATCCTTCTGGGTCTTAACCCTCTCTCCCAATTGCTCCAATAGTGCAATATCTACCGACGGCACGACCGCCACAATATGTGGATTACCAACCGATATGGCTGTCCAACGCAATGTCGGATGCAACGGAGCTATAACTCTATCTACAAAGTTCTCTGTCCCATCTCTATCCATCGCAAAGTCGGCACTCCACAGCTTTACTGCTATATCCACACCATATGTAGGAATATCGCCATATATTGGAGCATAACGCGCTGTAGGATAGAGTCCTCCTCCTGATGTGAGGCTAAAACAGCTACTCCCAACATACTGCTCAGCTAAGCGGGCAATACACCGTATGCCATTACCACACATCTCTGCCTCCGAGCCGTCAGGGTTGAACATACGCATACCGTAAAGACCCTGATGCTCAACAAGTAGCAAGATGCCATCGGCGCCAATACCCGATGTGTGATTACACACCGCCTGAGAGAGAGTCGACAGCTCCACCTGACTCACATCTTGACGCACAGCATCAATCATAACAAACTCATTACCTGAGCCGTGACACTTTATATAGTCGAGTTTCATTATACACACTGATATAAATCGTTCAAAGTTACGATTTTTTTTTGTAATTTTGAGGGTCCAAAACAGATTTTAGAATTTATGATTGAAAAATTTATCCTCGCAGGCGACACAGCACTGCATATCTGCGACTCCGAAAAGGGCGACAAAACTGTTCTTTTACTACATGGATACTTAGAGAATATGTTAGTTTGGGAGGATTTTATTCCTCTGATATATAAGCAGGTACGAGTTGTTACCGTAGACTTGCCAGGACATGGCATTTCAGAGGTTAAGGGACAAATACACACTATGGACTACCTTGCCGATGTTATGGCTGCTGCACTTAAGGCTTTGAATATAGACAAAGCTTATATTGTTGGGCACTCTATGGGCGGATATGTCGCTTTGGCACTATGTGAAAGACATCCTGAGTGTGTTGAGGGTTTGGTTCTGCTCCACTCGACCCCAAATGCGGACAGCGAGGAGAAGAAAAAGAACCGCGAGCGCGAAATAGCTATCATCAAGTCAGGCAAAAAGGAACTCTTGGCTCACTCAGCTCCTCAAGCAGGCTTTGCTAATGATAATATACAACGCTGCCAACCATATATTGACGACCTTGCAGAGATGGTTCACATTACTGAGGACGAGGGTATTATCGCCCTGCTTGGTGGAATGATTGCCCGCAAAGACCAAAACCAGATGCTCCGTCAAACGACTATACCTCAGCTCTTTATCCTCGGTCGCAAGGATAATTATATCACTCCGGAGGTGGCTCAGGCTATGGTCGAAGCACACCCACAGGCAAAGGTGGCATGGATGGAGAGTTCAGGACACATGAGTTTCATTGAACAGCCCGAAGAGTGTGCCGCAGCT
Source organism: Alistipes sp. (assembly GCA_045592005.1). Classification (GTDB taxonomy): domain Bacteria; phylum Bacteroidota; class Bacteroidia; order Bacteroidales; family Rikenellaceae; genus Alistipes. Next base: position 2,765 of record JAZNTY010000189.1, read on the forward strand.
CTACTTGACTTTGTAGGATAAACTTCTAATTTATCCCTTTAGACGACAAAAAAAGAGAGTAAATTACTCTCTTTTTTGCAATCCTCGTTCTGCCGCAAGGTCCTCCAACATCTTATGTGCGGCTTCGTAATCATTAGGGATAATGCCGTCGAGAATAGCATTTTTGATTATCTCCTTTATCTCTCCTAAGAGGCTACAAGGTGGTACATTATACTCACGCATAATGATATCGCCCGTAATCGGAGGTTGGAAATTACGAATACGGTCACGCTCCTCCAAATCTTTCATCTTCTGGCGCACAAGGGCAAAGTTCTCCAAAAAGCGTTTTACCTTTTGCTCTATACCTGATGTTATATCTGCCTCACAGAGAGTCATCAACGCTTCAACATCATCCCCAGCCTCAAAGAGCAGGCGACGCACGGCTGAGTCGGTAACAATATCTTCAGCCAAAATTATCGGACGCAGGTGCAAAAAGACCAACTTTTGCACAAAACGCATAGGCTCGCCCAAAGGTAGACCTAAACGGCGAAATATAGGTTGTACCATTTTGGAACCTACAACCTCATGACCATGGAAGGACCAGCCTATCTTAGGGTCATAACTCTTACACTGCGTCTTAGCAATATCGTGCATAACAGCAGCCCAACGGAGCCATATATCATCACTTTTGCGGGCTACATTATCTACAACCTTAAGGGTGTGTTTGAAGTTATCCTTATGAGCGTGGCTACCTCGTCTCTCTACACCACAAAGGTTGTGCAACTCCGGAAATATCAGTTCCAACAGTCCTGTAAGTTCCAACAATTCAAAGCCTATAGATGGGACAGGCGAAGCAACAATCTTATTGAGCTCGACGATAATACGCTCCTTCGAGACAATCTTTATACGCTCTCTGTTTCGGCGTATAGCCTCAAAGGTCTCATCATCTAAATCGAAGCCTAACTGCGAAGCAAAGCGTATACCTCGCATCATGCGCAGAGGATCGTCTGAAAAGGTTATATCAGGGTCACAAGGGGTGCGAATTATACAATCTTCAAGGTCATACATTCCGTCAAAGGGGTCGACTAACTGACCGTATGTCGCCTTATTAAGCGACCACGCCATAGCATTTATCGTAAAGTCTCGACGGCGCTGGTCATCCTCAATAGTTCCGTCCTCCACAAATGGTTTACGCGAGTCGGGAGTATATGACTCCTTGCGAGCTCCTACAAACTCTATCTCCAATCCTTCTGAGTGAAGCATAGCCGTACCGAAGCGTTTGAAGACCACAACATTTGTCTTTAACTCAGCCGCCAAAGCCTCAGCAATCTCAATACCGCTACCGACAACTACCACATCTATATCTGAACATTTACGATGTAGGTAGTAGTCGCGCACATAACCACCAATAACAAAGGCTTCGACACCTCGGCTATCAACGATACGCGAAATTTTAGAAAATATTGGTAACGAAAGTGGGTTATTCATCTTTAAGGCAACGGCGATAGAGTTGTACTGTATTTTCCAAACCGTAATATAGTGCATCGCTAATGAGCGCATGACCGATAGACACCTCATCGCACCACGGTATAACCTGACCAAAATATTTCAGATTTTCCAACGACAGGTCATGACCCGCATTAAGACCTAAGCCACATTCACGCGCCACCTCTGCCGCTGCTAAATAAGGAGCGATAGCAGCCTGAGGATCAGCAGCATAATCACGAGCATAAGCCTCTGTATAGAGCTCCACACGGTCAGCACCACACTCCTTTGCTCCACGCACCATTTCAGGATTTGGGTCTACGAAGATTGACACGCGAATACCGTATTTATGGAATTTTTCGCACATCTTGGCAAGAAACTCTCTGTTCTTAATAGTATCCCATCCCGCATTGGAGGTTATGGCATCGGGGGCATCAGGAACAAGCGTTACCTGTGCAGGAACTACCTCACAGACCAAATTGACAAACGACTCAATAGGATTACCCTCAATATTGAGTTCTGTGGTAATTACCCGCTTCAGTTCTCTTACATCGCTATAACGAATATGTCGGGCATCGGGGCGAGGATGCACTGTAATACCCTGACCGCCAAAGCGTTCGATAGCAAGCGCTGCCTTTACCACATCTGGCATATTGCCACCACGCGAGTTGCGAATTACGGCAATCTTGTTTATATTTACACTCAGTTTTGTCATAACAGCTAAAAAATCGTTATCTTTGCCCACAAAGTTAAACATTTTCTTCAAGAGTAGAAATGAAAATCATACTTTTTTCACGCCCACTATCTGAGGCACACCGCGATAAGATTGTCGAGATATTTGCAGCCATAGAGCGTTACGGCTTTGATTTTGCCGTAAATTGTGAGGCTGTAGAGTGTATTGAGCGCTTCTTAGGTCGTATAATTACGACCGAAAATAGCTATAACAACGCCGTCGACCAGAACATTACCGACGCTGTTATGGTCTGCTATGGTGGCGACGGCACTCTCTTGGAGGGCATTCATCGCTTGGGCGAGAACAAAATACCCGTTGTGGGTATCAACTCCGGTCGCTTAGGTTTCTTAGCTTTGGCGCAGAGTAGCGAGATAAACGAAGTCTTTGAACAGATAGCCTCCGGCTCTCTCAAAATTGAGCAACGCTCAATGCTCGCAGTCAGTGGAGACTTCACAGGTAGCAAAAAGGAGTTTTACGCGCTCAATGAGGTAGCTGTGCAGAGACTCGGAGCTACAATGATATCGGTAGATGTTATGGTGGACAATATGCACACTATGAGTTGCAATGGCGATGGCGTAATTATCTCAACTCCAACAGGTTCTACAGCATACTCTCTCAGTGCCGGAGGTCCTATTCTGGCGCCGTCATGCAACTGTTTTGTTCTCACGCCCCTCTCGCCGCACAACCTTACTCTGCGAAGCGTGGTAACACCTGACAGCAGCACCATAACTCTCACTATTCGCACTCGAAGCAATGATGCCTCAATATCGGTGGACAACCGCACTTTCGCCGTTGCAGATAATCAGACTATTGAGATAAAATTGGCAAAAAGAGGTATCTCTCTTGCTGTTCCGCACAATATTTCGTTCTACGATTCGTTACGAAATAAGTTGATGTGGAGTGTTGATAACCGCTAAAAAAACACGATTATCTCCACAAATACTCGATATTTCAAAAAAAAGAGTTATATTTGCGAGTTATATGGGTAATATAGAGCGCATACCGACCCACATTGCCATTATTATGGACGGCAACGGTCGCTGGGCAAAGTCCCGCGGCAAGGAGCGTTATGAGGGTCATATAGAGGGGGTCGACTCCGTTCGCGAGTGCATCAAAGCTGCTCGTCGTAACGGTGTGCGTTACCTTACTCTCTATGCCTTTTCAACCGAAAATTGGGGTAGACCGGTTGAGGAGGTCAATGCGCTTATGGAGCTCTTCTGCAAGAGTGTCATCGCCGAGACTCCTGAGTTGGTTAAGCAGGGTGTTAAGGTGGTTATGATTGGTCGCCGCGACCGCTTCTCTGAGCGAGTGTGTAACCACTTGTTGCAGATTGAGCAGGCTACAGCCAAAGGGTCAGACCTAACGCTGATACTCGCGTTCGACTACTCTTCTCGTGATGAAATTACCTCAGCGGTAAAGGCTATCGCGCAGAAGGTGGCACAGGGCAATATCAATGTGGAGGATATCTGCGAGCAGTACATATCGCAGCACCTCTATACTGCCGACATCCCCGACCCTGACTTTATTATCCGCACCAGCGGCGAGTGTCGTTTGAGCAACTTTTTACTATGGCAAGCCAGCTATGCGGAGATGTACTTTCCACAGGTTATGTGGCCCGACTTCAAACAGGAACAATTCGACAAAGCCTTAGAGCAGTATGCAGCGCGTGAGCGTCGTTATGGTAAACTTTAAGGCGTAAAAACATATTTTTGATGAATAGTATTTTGAA
>JAZNTY010000190.1:0-14337 GCA_045592005.1 Alistipes sp.
GGGATGTATATTACGCGTAATTTCTATCAGAAATGGAGTGTATTATTTTCCGTGTTGTTATTACTCTCTTGCTATCATCAACAAGAAATTGTGGAAGTCGGATCGTAGCCATGTCGTTCTGTGAGCCAAGGAGTTGGAACCCTGGATTGTCTTCCTAAGACCGCTTGGCCTCCGACTTTATTGGGATGTATATTACGCGTAATTTCTATCAGAAATGGAGTGTATTATTTTCCGTGTTGTTATTACTCTCTTGCTATCATCAACAAGAAATTGTGGTATCTGAAAATTTAAGAAAGAGTTTTACGGTTGATGATGCAGAAAAGTGTTATAATGCATGCTATCCTTATGGTGCCACTCGTCTAAATGTGGATGAGCGATTACCCTTTTTAATTGGTAATGCACGGCTTAATTGGCATGATGCAAAGGAGTCTTCCTGCTTAGATAGATCTGCGGTAGATGTGCCACTTGAGGGTGGAAATTTTTATAAAGTTTATCGTAAGCAGTTGACGGGAGTGTTTGTTGAAGTTGATACATCGTTAAAGGTTGTTGCAGTTAGAGATGATAAAATAGGCAAAGTGTCGTTTTACATTAAAGTGATAATATGTAGTACTACAGATGATGTGGTTGATGATATAGCTCCCAATTTTGAAGAAAGAAATAACTTTAACGGGTTGGAATATTATCTAACAATTGATGGTAGTCCGGTGGCTATTGTTAATTATGAAAATGGGAATGTAATAGAGAGTGTGTTTTTAGGAAATGAAGATATTGTTAACCAAGAGCGTTTGAATGCATTGAAACGATTGCTTGGAGGATTGTGTATTGCTAGATGTTGTGAAAATACGCGTACAGAGAATACAATGGATTATGGTAAAATTGGAAGCATAATCGTTGATCAGTTCGGAATGATGTATATTTGCGTTGATACTAATAATGATAATAGGGCAGATGCTGTATTGCCTATATTTCGAGAAGATATCTATGTATCTGTAAATAATAATACAGGGGGAGGAAATACATCGGGCAATTCGTTAGATTCAGGTTCGTTAGGTATATATGCAGGATCTTCTGGTTTAGGATCTTCTGGTTTAGGGTCAAATGGTGGAGAATCTAATGTGGGGGTTGGAGCGAATGTGGGTGGCGCAGGTTCGAATATAGGAGCAGGATTGGCAGAGGGAAACTCTGAAACAAATATAGATTCTTCGAGTATAGATAATGATAATTTAGCTAATTCTAATACAAAGATTGAGGTGTGGGATCCGAATATTTCCTCTTTTGTTGATCCTACATTAAGTGTTAGTAATGTAATAACTCAAAAGTATGAAAAGATTAAAAAGAATATAAATTTAGGGGATAGTAGTAAGTTTGTTGGATATAATACTGATGGCGAGTGTAATTGTCTAAAATTGTGTGAGGCTATTTTAAGCAACTATGGAATTACGAACTACGGTTCTCCTTTAAATGTTTTTAAGTTAATGCATGAGGAAGGAGGTGCTCTTATGCACTATGGAGAAAATATTGCACAAAACTACAATAAAGCAATAGATTGTATAGATAGGCATTTAGAAGCAGGTCGCCCAATTATAGTTGGTGTGAATCATACATTGAATTACGGAATTAATGATGGTGCAACAGATCATTTTGTGGTAATTTATGGAAGGGAATATGATATTGAATTAAAATGCTATTGTTATCTTTATTATGAAGTTGGTAGTAGATATATAACTATAGGTTGTGACGATGCATCTAATAGATTTATGTACGATACCTCTGAACCTCCTTATCTATATGATGTAGAATCAAGATGTAAACATCGCCAAAGATTGGATGTCGTGCAAGTTAGACCAAATGATGGAAATACGAGTGGAACCATTCCTCAAAATAGTAAGTAAGAAAAGATATTATGAAACGAATTATTTTAATTTTTTTGTTATTGATGTTTGTGTATAATGGCGGTGTATGTCAAGATCGCATGTTGGATAATGTTGCACGAACAAAAGTTGAGAGGGGTCTGCCATATAAATCTTGTGATGCTGAAAATTCTACGGAGATGCTATATGGTTTTCCGATAGATTTGGTATTGAACACATCATTTCAAAATAGTGTATGGACTGATTTAGGGCTAACTCAACAGACCACAATGAAAATTGATTTAGCAAAAGGAGATGTGTGGTCTATGTGTTATATTGATGGTAAATTTGCAATTGATAATCAAGATTTTGTGCTATTCACCGTATTGTTTGGAACGCTTGATTATTGCAAAAATGCTCTTGTAACTATTGATAACAATGGAAACTATATTGACTCTATATCTGTGGGAGCATCCATTTCAAGTATGACGGCTAAAACTTATGAGCCGATGCAGTGGGAGATAACAAGCGATATGAAGGTGATAGTCTACCAACTTAAGCCTACATCTATAACTCCTATTCCAGAGGGTTCTGATATAGGGGATGATGGAATAGAGGCTCAAAGAATAGATAGGGTGTATTTGTTAGGCAGTGATGGTAAGTTTGCCCATGTAGAAACTAAGTATTATAAACCACAATTGTATCAGCAGATGCATTTTATTCATAACGCTTACGATATTTCAACAGGTGTAGAGCAATTGCAGTATTAAAAGATATAAACATTTGGATAGATTAATTGAAAAGGGGTGTTTACGCGGCATTGTAGCCCCGCCGTGTTCTAAGAGTTATGCGCAGCGAGCTTTGGCGGTTGCGTTATTGGCTGAAGGGGAGAGTGTGCTGAAAAATATAGATTTTTGCAACGACACCCTCTCGGCTTTGAGGTGTATTGAGAGTTTAGGGGCTGTGGTAAATCGTCTTGATGACTATACTTTGGTTGTTAAAGGTGGTCTAAATCCCGTTTCGGATACCCTTTATGTTGGCGAGTCGGGGCTCTCGGCGCGACTATTTACTCCGGTGGCATCGTTACATAATAAGTCGTTGACTATTATGGGCGAAGGTACGCTACTATATCGTCCTATGGGTATGATGATACAGCCTCTCAGGGCATTGGGAGTGCAGGTGCGTGATGGCGGTGGCAGACTGCCTATTGAGGTTTGTGGTCCTATTTGTGGTGGAGAGATAGAGGTTGATGGTTCGGTGTCATCTCAATTTATTACCGGTCTGCTACTTGCTTTACCATTGGCGACAAATGATACGGTAATAAATGTCAAAAGTGCGGTATCCAAACCATATCTTGATATGACTATCGACACAGCTGCCCACTTTGGGGTGGCTATAGAGCATAATGATTATGAACAGTTTTATATAGCCGGAGGTCAGCGCTATGCCCCTACTCACTATGCTATAGAGGGCGATTGGAGTGCTGCGGCGATGTTACTTGTTGCTGGAGCTGTCGCGGGAAGTGTTACGGTAAAGAATATCTCCACTCTCTCTAAGCAGGCAGATGTGGCAATTTGTGACGCTTTGGTTCGTGCAGGAGCAAATTTGACCTCGGAGGCAAATACCATAACCGCCTCGGCGCGCCCATTGCACGGCTTTGAGTTTGATGCCACAAATTGTCCGGATCTCTTTCCTGTATTGGCGACCCTTGCTGCGGCGGCAGAGGGGGAGAGCGTGATTGTAGGTACTCACCGTTTAGAGCACAAAGAGAGTAACAGGGCAGAGGCTATCCGAGAGCAGTTTGGTAAGCTCGGCATATCTGTAGACCTTAGTGTAGATGATGTTATGAAAATTCGCGGAGGCAAGATTGTCGGCGGTATAGAGGTGGATAGTTATGCAGACCACCGTATGGCTATGACCCTTGCTGTGGCAGGCTTGATAAGCTCTAAGGGTGTGACTGTTCGTGGCGCGGAGTGCGTAGCAAAGAGTTATCCTGAGTTTTTTGATGTTATTGAACGACTGAGAGATGAATAATAGTTTTGGAAAACAGTTTTCGATATCAATCTATGGCGGTTCACATACCGAGTCGTTAGGAGTTATTATAGATGGTGTTCCGAGTGGACTAAGCCTTACTTTGAGCGACTTTGAGGCAGATATTGCACGCCGCCGTTCAGGTGCAAAAGGTACTACACCTCGTCGCGAGGGTGATGTGCCGCATATTATTTCGGGAGTGCTCAATAACTTGACTACAGGCGAGAGGTTGGAGATACGCTTTTATAACGAGAATACCCGCTCTGGCGATTATGACCGTCTGCGTTGTCATCCTCGCCCATCGCATGCAGACCTTACAGCGCGCCATAAATATGGCGAGCAATTTGACTTGCGCGGAGGAGGTATATTTTCGGGAAGAATGACTCTACTGTTGGTCGCCGCAGGTGTTGTGGCTAAGAAGATAGTTCAGGCGCAGTTTGAGAGTCGTATAGTTGAGATTGGAGGTTGCCGCCAGAGTGAACGCTTTGAGAGAATTGTTGCTGATGCTCAGCGTGATGGGGACTCTGTGGGTGGCGTTGTGGAGTGTATTGTTACCGGTGCCGGCAGAGATGTGGGCGAACCTTTTTTTGACTCTGTGGAGAGCGTGGCGGCACATCTACTCTTCTCTGTACCGGCGGTTAAGGGTGTTGAGTTTGGTAGCGGCTTTGAGGGTGTACGACTGCGTGGTAGTCAGCGCAATGATATAATTGTGGAGGGCGATGGTACTACGGCTACCAACCACGAGGGTGGTATCAATGGAGGTATTACAAATGGTAATCCTATTGTGGTGCGTGTGGCTATAAAGCCAACTCCAAGTATTGCGCAGCCGCAAAAAACATATAATTTTGATAGCCAGAGGGTTGAACCTCTTATTATTGGCGGTCGCCACGATGCCTGCATAGTGTTGCGTGCGGCTGTTGTTGTAGAGGCTGTTATGGCTATAGCTTTGGCTGAGTTAAAACTTGCGTTATGACAGTGAGGGAGGCTGTTGCAGAGGTCGTTAAGGCTATAGAGCCGCTCTATAACCAAACTGAGGCTACCGCCATAGCGCGCGAGGTGGTTTGTCGTCTTGCTGGCTATAACTTCTCGGAGTTTGTGCTACACTATCATCAGCCATTCGACTCTAAAGAGTTCTCTTCGGCAGTAGAACAACTCTCCAAAGGGTGTCCTGTGCAGTATGTTACAGGTGTGGCTCGGTTTTGCGATATGGATTTTGAAGTCTGCCCCGAAGTACTTATACCCCGTCCTGAGACGGAGGAACTTGTGGCTAAGGTTGTGGCTGAACTCTCGGTAGCGGAGCGGGTTCTTGATGTGGGTACGGGTAGTGGCGCTATCGCCATATCTGTGGCAAAAGGTGCTGAGGGTGCAGCGGTTGTTGGTGTTGATATATCGGAACAAGCTCTTCAAATAGCAGCTCATAATGCACAGAGGTTAGGCGTAGAGGTTGAGTTCTGTAAGGCAGATGCTTTGACAGATATGGGCTTTTTGGGAAGCTTTGATGTTATAGTCTCTAATCCGCCATATATCCCTTACTCCGATTTGGAGTCTATGCATACCAATGTGGTGGACTTTGAACCACATTTAGCCCTCTTTGTGGCAGATAATGACCCTCTGTGTTTCTATCGCTCTATAGCTCAAAATGGGCTCTCAATGCTTAAGACAGGGGGTAGACTCTATTTTGAAATATATGAACACTATGGAACCCACATCAAAACGATGCTTGAGCAGATGGGCTATAGCGATGTTGTTGTGGCAAAAGATATATTTGGAAAGGAGCGTATGGTATGGAGCCGAAGGTAAAGAGGGCAAAGAGTCCTGAGCAGGCGTTAGTATCGCTTATGAGGCTATGTGCGCGCAGTGAAAAGTGCTCCTCAGATGCCCTTAGGCTGATGAAAGGTTGGGGTGTGGCGGATGTTGATGCGAAGCGTGTACTGAAACAACTAGTCGACCAGCGGTTTATAGATGATAACCGCTATGCCGCAGCCTTTGTTCGTGAGAAGATAAATCTTAGTGGATGGGGCGTCTATAAGATTACCGCTGCTATGCGCCGTAAGGGTTTGGATAATGATACTATCTCCGCAGCTATAGCTCAAAATGGAGATGTGGATATGACTGAACGCCTTATGGAGCAGCTCCGCCGTAAAATACGAACTGTTAAATCTAAGAATGCCGCCGATTTGCGAGCCAAACTGTTTCGTTATGCTGCCAGTCAGGGTTACGACTTCTCTACAGTCAGTAGTTGCGTAGAACAAATTGTAAATAGTGATACTCAATGCGACGACTATCTATACTAATACTCTTTGCGGTGCTGAACTATGCCGCTTTTGCATACCAATATCCTATAAAGGGCGTTAAGGGATTTCATTCGGCATCTTTTGCTGAAATGCGACCTGCACATTTTCATTCGGGGGTGGATATTAAGACCGATGGAGTGCAGGGTAAGGCTATTGTGGCGACAGCTGACGGCTATATATCCTCGGTTATTCACTCTCCTTTTGGTTATGGTTTGGCGCTTTGCGTTGTGCATCCCGATAAGAATTCGATGACTCTCTATGCTCACTTATCGCGCTTTATGGAGCCGGTAGAGCAGTATGTAACGCAGTATAGATATGCCAACAAACTTCATACCGTAGATATACAGCTGCCTGTGGGAATGTTTCCCGTTAAGGCGGGAGATATTATCGGTTATTCAGGAAATACGGGCAACTCCTTTGGTCCGCATCTGCATTATGAACTAAGAAATCTATCAGCTACGCACACCTATAATATTGTTCGTCAGTCGCTATTTCGTCCACGGGATAAGGTTGCTCCGCACCTGCTCAGGTTGCATTATATTGAAGTTGATACCCTTGATGGTGTTGCAGTAGAGGCTCCGCGCCGAAGTTATACTCTAAAGAGGGTTAAGGATAACTATAGCGTTGTGGAGCGTGTTAAAGTGGGACGATGTGGCTATTTTGTTGTCGAGTGTCGTGACCATCAGAGTCAAAATACCACCAGCCGCTTTGGTATATACCGTCTTAGTCAATGGGTGGAGGGAAAGAAAAATTTTGAGTACTGTATGGATGGCTTTGCCCTTGCCGATACCCACCTCTGTGACCTTGTTAGCTATTACCCTTTGCAGCAGGATGCTAAGTGTGAAGTAATCCGCGTAGCTCAGGTTGCTGGAGCTGAGGATAGACTCTATCGCGTGGCTAAGGGACGAGGGGCGGTGTGTGTTGATGCCCAACAAAGCAAAGAGATAAAGATAGAGGTTGAAGATGACTGTGGAAATGTTGCAAAGCTCAACTTTATGGCTCAGGGTAAGGAAGATGATAGGTGTTTTATGGCTTGTCGACCAGAAAAATCTGTTGTTGCAGGCGCAGGTCAGGCTATATCTCTTGTTGACCGCTGGGTAAGAGCTTATATTGGTGCCTCAGCGCTCTATGCACCTACATTGGTTACGGTTCAGGCGGTAGATGCTCAGACAGAGATTGAGGGTGTGGTGGTACTCTCAAAGGGGGCTAAGGTGTTAGATAGAGATATTCCGCTGCGGGAGGCTATTACTGTGGCTATAGATGCTTCAGTGCCGGTAGACCTGATGACTAAGTGTTGTATTGCAGCAAGGTCGCGCCGAGGTTATTATAGTGTTGGCGGTTACTATTGTGGAGGCAGAGTCTATGCTCATACACGCGCTACGGGCGAAATGGTCGCTGTGGCAGATACTGTGGCACCTAAAATTCGTCCAAATTGGAAAATAGGGGCAAACCTCAGCTCGACAAAGCGGCTGTCGTTCCGTATATCCGATAACTTCGCGGGTATAGATAGCTATAACCTCTATATTGACGGGGAGTGGCGCACTCTAAACTACGCCCCTCTACAATCAACTCTATACCATACCTTTGATACGCCTTTGGCTAATGGACTAAAGTGTAACCATACCCTGCAACTTGTTGTTCGGGATAAGGTTGGTAATACTGCTGTATATGAAGGAACCTTCTTTAGATAATATGAGGGCGTTCAACGGGTAAAGTTGACGCCCTCTGTTATCTCTCTTAGAGCTCTGTTTTCCACAGCCCGTGGAGATTGCAGTATTCGTATACAGCCACAGGTTTGGAGTGGCAGGTGCAGACGATAGCCTCCGGTTTGTCTTTGAGGTTTATACGGATGCCACCATCCTGAGTCTCAACATAGATAAAAGCTATATGGTGCTCCGGTAACATCGGGTGCGCTACACTGCCAACCTCTACTTTGATTGTGCACTCGTCAAGAGGTGTTACCACCGGTATATGCTTTTCGCCACTTGCCTCAACGGTATTTGGAATAAGCTCTTCCATCTGCTCTCCACAGCATACTACTGCAACTTTTGAGTCTACTACTTTCTCGATTACATTGCCACAATGACGGCACTTATAAAACTTTGTCATAATATTTTGTTGTTATTACTGTTATTCATTGCTTGCTAAAGGGGATGCCTGGGTGTATACGCGAGAGGCGAGCTGTTTGTCGAGTTGGTAGAGCCCAAACTTGCTCTCTACAACACTCTCGGCTGCAAAAATCATATCTCGTGCAGACTCCTCCTCTTCTACCTGCTCGTTTATAAACCATACCAACATATTGGACGATGCAAAGTCGTGCTCCTCGGCTGCAATGGTGGCTAAATTGTTTATAAGCGAGGTAACCACCTTCTCATGGTTGAGTGTGTCGTTGAACATATCGAGTATTGAGTCCCATTTGGTCTTAACCTCCGCAATAGGTTTTAGTTCAACTTTAGCATCGCGTGAGTTGAGGTAGTTCATCAGTATGCGTGCGTGGTCCTGCTCCTCAAGCCACTGAACATAGAACCAATTGGCAACGCCATTAAGACCCTTTGCGTGAGCGTCCATAGACATTGATAGGTAGAGATAGGCGGACCATAGCTCGGCGTTAATCTGCTCGTTTATTGCTGCGTGAAGTTTTGCGCTTAACATAGTTGTAATCTTTTTTATGGTTTGTAATTCTGGTTGCTTAATTTTTTGTAAACTTCGACTACTTGAGTAGCTCATTTAGTCGCTGGCGAAGTTGCTCCTTAGGCATTGCTCCCATAGCCCTCTGTGGCGAGCCCTGCATAGGTATAAAGTAGAGCGTAGGTATGGAGCGTATGCCAAAAGCCTCAGCTAACTCCTCTTGCTCGTCTACATTGACCTTGTAGATGTCAACCCTCCCGGCAAACTCCTCCGAAAGTTCCTCAAGTATTGGCGATAGAGCCTTGCAAGGACCACACCACGAAGCGTAAAAATCTATCAATGCTGGCTTATTGCCTAAAAATTTCCACTCCTTATTAATATTATCAAGGTCAGCTACTCTGTTTATAAAACCGCCTTTTGTCAAATTTATAGTTGCCATATCTTTGTGTTTTTTTATTGTTTGCACTACAAAGATAATGCAAGAAATTGTATTTGTCAAATTGATAATTTTTATAGCATTATAAGTTAAAACTATATATGCTGTAGAATATAGTGTAGCGCCACTATTATGGCTATTAAGGTAAGTGAAAATATTACGATAAGCTTTGTAAGATGCCTCTTTTGTCCCTTTGGAGTATCGGTCACGGTGTTGGTGGTTGCGGCACTTGGTAGTGGTTGGCAATAGGTGTGCTCGATAAAAGAGGTTAAAGAGTCGACCCTCTGGTCGGATGGTCCATTGTGCTGTTTACTCTTAAATTGCTCTAAGCACCACTTAGCCTGAGCTGCAACTCTGTTGGCGAGGGTTATATACTCTGTGCTTTCGGTGTTTAGGCGCTCTTTGAGTAGAGGTAAGATATGGCGGCAGTTGTTCATCAGCATCACAGCCGCCTCAAGATATATTGCAGCGTGGTCGCCACAGACAAATTGTGCTTTGATAACCTCTCTGTCTATATATGTAATAACGAGTTGTTGAGTAATCTCGCTCCAATGCTCAGTTATGCCTCTATCCTCTGCCGACCAAACCGCTTTAGCAACCCTCTCTATGCCCGTATAGCGAGAGAGTTCGTTGAAATATAGACCCCATAAATCGGTAATCTTAATGCTTCTTGAGCCTAATCCCAAAACCTCAATAAACCTTTCAAGAGAGTTGTTTGTGCTCAGAAAACGCATCATATAGACCACCGACTCCTCAATGTTCTGCTCCATAAGGGCTTGAGTGGAGCTGTTTATAAGTGAAAAGAGTTTGTCCTTGTTGTTTGGGTCGAAAAACCAAAATAGGGCATACTTAATTCTTATTAGCGGCTGAGTTAATTGTTCTACAGCATTGTCAAATGCCTCATCTGTGAGCTCCTCGGTAGGTGTAATTATAGCATCTGTCGGACGATAGTTATCGTCAAAAAGTTGCTCCTGGGTGGAGTCTGCCCATACACCGAGGATGCAAAAAGGGTTGTCTGCAACTGTTGGTATCATAGTGCAAGCTGATGAACTATGACAAAAGTAAAAAAATATTGTGTAAAAAACATATATTTGCACAATATTCGCATAATATAGTTCGTTGATAGATTAAAACAATTAAATTTATGTAAACGATGAAAAGATTTATTGCTATTGTAGCTGTTGTGCTTGGTGTGGCATATACAGTAAGCGCGGATGAGCGTCCGATTGACCTCGCTTCTATGCCTAAGGAGGCGCAGAGCTTTATCTCAAAGAATTTTGCCGACTATTCGGTAGTTATGGCTACGGTTGATAATGATATTATGGATACCGACTATGAGGTTCGACTAAATGATGGCACAAAGATTGACTTCAATAGCCGTGGCGAGTGGACCGATATATCCAATAAGCGCACAGGTATACCTGAGAAGATTATCCCAAATAAGTTGACCGAATATGTTAAAAAGCACTATGACCAGACCAACATTATCTCTATTGAGCGCGACAATCGTCATTACGAGATAAAACTCTCCAATGGTGTTGAGTTGGTATTTTCGACAGATGGACGATTATTAGGTTTTGACGATTAAGGAAAATTTCTATGTTTTTTATATCTTTGTGCTCCAATCAAACATATATGGAGGAGCACAGAGATATAATTTTTTTTAGTCTTTCGAGTAGTAGCGAGGGAAATAGTTTCTATTTGGGTACAGCGCGTGGCGGTATTCTTATAGATGCGGGTATAGGCATTCGCAAACTTATTGCTACACTGAACCACTATAACATCGACCTGGCGGCAATCAAGGCTCTGTTTGTTACTCACGACCATAGTGACCACACCCGTTCGGTATGTTCCTTAGGCGAGCGATACAATATACCTATCTATGCTACAGCAGCGACGGTGGCGGGTATAAATAGCGCGCAGACGACAAAAAGAAGGCTCGATAAGAGTGTAAACATTATTGCAAAGGAGCAGCCTATTGCTGTAGGGGACTTTGTGATTACCCCTTTTGAGTTGCCGCACGATGCCTCGGATTGTGTAGGGTACTCCTGTGAGGCTTTTGGTCGTCGCATATCTATAATGACCGACTTGGGGCATATTACACCTACGGTCTGTCGATATATTGGACTTTCAGACTATTTGGTTATAGAGTCAAATTACGATAGTGCTATGTTGGCATCCAACCCCAACTATCCCTATATTCTTAAACAGCGCATAGCGGGCAGCTATGGACACCTATGTAATGAACAGACGGCTGCGGCGTTGGCTGAGCACTGCCATGACCGCCTTAAACACATATGGCTCTGCCATATAAGTAAGGATAATAACACCCCTCAAATTGCGTGTGATGTGGTTTGTAGTGCCTTGATGGGCAGGGAAGTGGTTGTGGAGAGTTTAGAACGCACCTTGCCCTCGTCACTCTTCCTCCTTTGAGTGGGGTAATATGGATATTACGCCGTGGTTGAACGATGCACCTTTGCCCAAACCTATCTTTGGAGGCAATAGTACATTGCTCTTAAATTGCAGCCAAAAGCAGATGAATTTTTGACGCTTGTAGGTCGAGAAGTGATACTCTATGCTCTGCGGCTCTATTTGACACTCAATTTTCTTATCTATATGCCAGCCGATACCTTTTGCAAAGGATAGTATATTGGCAATAAGTATCTTGTTGAGCATTTGGGAACGCTGCTCATCACTCCCTAAACTCTTAAATATCTTAAAGTTATCCTGATTAAACGGTAGCCAATTTGAGATGCGATACTCTATCGGCTCATCAACAATATCTAAATAGTATTGCGCTTGTCGTACACTTAGCAGGCTGATATCTACCTCCTGCTCTCTGCCAATATCTATACTCTTTCCTACAAAGCCTTTTGCAAAGAGTTGTTGCATATCTTCTATGCCATCATTGATGCACATAATGGCGGCTTTGTGCCCCACTATGCGATATTGGACAAGAGGATATGAGTATACATATCCATTGTTGCTATGGTTGTGAAACTTAGTTAACTCTCTGCCGGCATTACTTATCACAGCTCCTCTAAATAGACGGAGCTCGGATGCCGATATGGGCAGGTCAAAGAGTATGGACATTGTTCTAATATACATCCGCTAATACTCTCTAAATGAGGCAAAAATAAATGTAGATAGTTTATCTTGACCAACCTGAGTGGAGTTGCGATGGGCTGTAGAGGCTACAACACAGTAGCCTCGCTCTTTGAGTATCCTTACAGCGTGGTAGCAGAATGTGTGTTCGCCCATAATATGAAACGCAGATTTTGGCTGAGCCTGCTCTATAATCTCAATATATCGCTCACACTCCCGCTGAGTCTGCTCTATAATCTGCTCTGTAGTTGCAAAAGGGTCTATCTGCGGAAATGGAACATCGACAACCTCTCCCCAACGCTGCTTTGCGGCATTGTACTGCTCTTGGCTCCAGGTCGATAGTGGATGGTTTGAAATATTATATAACATAGCGTATGTTCTGTAAAAAAGGTGTGTGTTTTTAATTTAAATTGTTATGAATATGGTTTTAATCCTTGTTGTAGTGGATACACACACCTTATTGTTATCTACAAAGTTCTATCTTCACAAAGCCCATGGGCGAATAACCGTCAATTGTACGGCGAGTCTTAGGAAATACATAACCCTTGTATACCGACTCTACATTTTGCTCTCTTCTTTTCTCCTTGCGCACAAGTGGTAACAACTTCTTCCATAGCTCCGTATTGTGTTTTGATATATCCCAACCGCCGGATATCCAACCGCCGGTAATGCTGTCCCAACCGTTGCCATGACCTACACGCAGCAATGCTGATTTGCTCTCTTGGCACTCTTGGGCGATGCTAATTAAACCCTCAATATGCTTTAGGTAGCCCGTCAAAGCATTATCCTCTGTTTTGATAGGGTAGAGTTCACTATTGTAACTACTCCAACGCTGCCATTCATTCTCAAGCATTCTGAGTGTGTGGTTGTTGACAGCTTGTAACAAATTGTCTACCGAGTCAAAGGCAGAATAGGTGTAACCTAAGTACTCTACCTCGGCAGCTTTGTTCAGTAAATCACTCTTGATGTCGAGGGTAAAAGTGGTACAATTATCCTCAGTCAGAGCCTCAATATATCCAGGTTTACTCACATCTTCCAATGGTTGGGTTTTGCGAATATTGATGTTAAAACAGCGTACGGCTTTGGTTTTGGTTTGGTTGGTAAAGTGAGCATCGCCGACTCTTAGATAGCGCAGTGCTGAGGTTCTTATGTCGAACTTGCCATCAATACTCTTTGCAAAGGCTTTGGTTACAATATTGTTGTTCTTAGCGTTGATGTTTATTTCGTTATCTTGTTGTAAAGTATCGTTATCTCCCAATCTTGATATCTCGCCTATCAATGCGCTTACAATGGCACCCTTAAGTGAGCTGCCTGGGATATAGGGCACATCTACGGTAGATATGTGGGTCCTAAACTCAGAAATCTGGGTTGTAGCCTCGCCACTGATATCAATAATCTTTGAGCAGTAATCTTTAAGTTCAACATCGCTCTTTTTGCCCTTTATGAACTCAATAAAGCGATGTTTATTTTCAATAATGTTGCACCACTCCTTTATCCCCTCTTCACTAACAATATCAAATACCTTTATAGGGTCAATAATGCCAATCTGTCGGTCGCTGATGACATAGTGAATATCTTTTCTCAGTTTTATGCCTGAGCCTATATGACAAGGGGTTATAATGGTTAATTTACACTTCATAAGCATCAAACTTAAAAGGTAGACAAAATGCTCTGCCGTCGCGCCAAACAGAATGATTGCCTTCAATATTGTTTAGGTCGACAATGGAGCCCTTAATATTCGTAGCTGCTATACAAGCCCCACTTTCAACCATCTTAACGCTATTCTTTATAAGATGCCTATTTCTCGGTTCTACAGCTCCTGCCATATAACCGCCACGAGTGACAATCTTGTAGCAACTTTTGGACATTACTTCTTGTGAACACTCTCCTTGAGCAGGTATCCACATCGATAGAAGTTGTGAGGAGGTGCAGTCGTCAGCGCTATCTATCTCTATCTCTCCAAATTCGAGGGTAAAGCTGCCATTTCCGGTGC
>JAZNTY010000191.1:0-7831 GCA_045592005.1 Alistipes sp.
ATTGTTCTCTATGGTGGCAATCAGCGCCTCAAAGGTCTGCTTGTTGAGAAATTTACGCATCTGCTTACGACCAAATACCTTCTCGCCAAAATAGTCCGACGGATTGCTGCTCGGCGGTGTAACCTCTACCGCCTTTTGCGAGAGCGCACGCTCAAGCATATTGAAACGAAGTAACGACATAATACTGTTTATTTTGCCACAAATATAGATATTTTCTTCAAAAATCATTCACTTGCTTCTATATTTTTACATAAGTTTATTGATAAACGATAATCAAAATTTTTATATTTATTGATAAACAATAAAATGATTTGAAATTAATTGCTTCCGTTAATAGATTGCCGATACTTTGTATTTCTAAAGAAATTGCTTAACTTTGCTCCGTTAAAATCATTTGCTATGCAGAAATCAATGACGGGCTTCGGCAAAGCTGAAGTCAAGGTTGGTAGTAAGAAGTTTACTGCCGAGTGCCGTTCACTCAACTCTAAGCAGCTTGAGTTGTCGGTAAAGTTGCCTATGGCGTACCGCGCTGTGGAGTTTGACTTGCGTGCTATCTTGTCCAAGATATTGGTGCGCGGCAAGGTCGATGTTATTGTCACTTGTGAGAGTGACGAGGTTCAGACTCCGAGTCAAATCAATAACCAGATTTTCCGCCAATATTTGGAGCAGGTTACAGCAGCGTTGAGTTATTCGGGTATCGATGCGGCTTACGACTCTATTGTTCCGGCGGTTCTGCGTATGCCAAATGTACTCTCAACAGATAGTAGTACTGCCTCTGAGCAAGAGTTGTCGGCTATTGTTGATGCTGTTACAGCTGCGGCGCAGGCGTTGGATAACTTCCGTATACAGGAGGGCGAGGTGCTTATTGCTGACCTTTTGAGTCGTGTTGAGAAGATTGAGAACTATCGTAAGGCTATTGAGCCTTTTGAGGCTACGCGAGCTGAGGCTGTGCGTAACCGTATATATGAGGGTCTGTCTAAACTCTCTGTTGAGGTTGATGAAAACCGCTTAGAGCAGGAGATGATTTTCTATATCGAAAAACTTGACATTACCGAGGAGAAGGTTCGTCTTGATAACCACTGTAACTACTTCCGTCAGGTAGCCGATAGTGAGGCTATGGCTGGTCGTAAACTCGGCTTTATAGCTCAGGAGATGGGTCGTGAGATAAATACCACAGGTTCAAAGGCGAATAACCACGATATACAGGTGCTGGTTGTTCAGATGAAGGATGAGCTTGAGAAGATTAAGGAACAAGTACTCAATATACTGTAAGTTGCATATATGGAGAAAGTAATCATATTTTCAGCTCCGAGTGGTTCGGGAAAGACTACCATTGTTCGCCGCCTATTGGAGTTATACAACAACTTTGAATTCTCTATTTCGGCAACCTCTCGTGCGCCGCGTGGTCAGGAGGTAAATGGAGTAGACTACTATTTTTTGACCGAAGAGGAGTTTTTGCACCGCATTGAGCAAGATGCTTTTGTGGAGTGGGAGGCTGTATATGCGGGTACCCACTATGGAACACTTAGAAGCGAAATTGACCGTATTTGGGGTAAGGGTAATATTATCATCTTTGATGTTGATGTGGTAGGAGGAGTCAATCTTAAGCATATTTTTGGTAATAAGGCTTGCTCGATTTTTATTATGCCTCCGAGCGTGGAGGAGTTGGAGCGTCGCCTTGTTGGTCGTGGTACTGATGCCCCTGAGGTTATCGCCAAGCGTGTGGCGAAGGCTTCTATTGAGATAGAGCGCGCTGCGGAGTTTGACCATATCGTTATCAACGATGTTTTAGAGGATGCTATAACCCAAACTCGAACCATAATTGATAAATTTATTGCAGACTGATGAGGCGGGTATTGCTCTATTTTGGCTCCTTTAATCCTATACATAAGGGGCATATCGCTTTGGCGGAGTATGCGTTGGAACGGGGCTATACCGACGAGGTTATCTTTATTGTCTCTCCTCAAAATCCGCATAAACAACAGTCCGATTTGGCTCCAGAGTTTGCTCGTTATCAGATGTGTTGCGCTGCTTGTCAGTCGTCGCGCTTTCCTGAGCAAATAAAGGTATCTGTTGTGGAGTTTACTCTGCCTCGCCCCTCATATACTATAAATACCCTGCGCTATCTAAGTGCCAATTTTGGCGACCAGATGTGTTTCTCCATACTTATGGGTGCAGATAATATAGAGAACTTTGACCGCTGGAAGGAGTATAAGGCTATATTGGATAATTATCCTATATTGGTCTATCCGCGAGAAGGTTATAGTGTAGAGAAGTTTGCCGAGTGTGTAACTCTGCTTGAGGGCGCTCCTCTATTTGATTTTTCAGCCACTGAGGTTCGTCGAGCTGTAGCCAATTCGGAACCTATCTCCGATATGGTCTGTCCTGAAGTGGAGCAATATATTAAGGATAATAAACTTTGGTAAAGATAGAATATACCTATATGAATAGACTAAAAATAGCTCTCCTTGCCGGAGGAAACTCCTCAGAGCGAGAAATAGCGCTTAATAGTGCACAGCAGATTGCTGCGGCTTTAGATGATTCAAAATACGATGTTAAGGTTATCGATTTGCACTACCGTAATATGACCTATACTGCGGCTGATGGCTCAAAGTGGGAGGTTGACAAGAACGACTTTTCATTAACTGTAGCTGGCGAGCGAACAGAGTTCGAGTATGCGCTCATTATCATTCACGGTACTCCTGGCGAGGATGGTAAATTGCAGGGTTATTTGGATATGATGGGTATCCCATATTCATCTTGTTCGCAGACATCTTCTACGATTACTTTTGATAAAATCTCTACCAAGCGTGCTGTTGCCGGTAGAGGTATCAATTTGGCTAAAGAGATACTTTTGGGTAGGACAGATACGGTTGATGCTCAGGCTATTGTGGCAGAACTCGGTTTGCCTCTATTTGTTAAACCTAATGCAAGCGGTAGTAGCTTTGGCGTAACTAAGGTAACCTCTGCTGAGGGTATTGCAGCTGCTGTTGCAGCCGCTTTTGCCGAGAGTGATTGTGTACTTATTGAAGAGTGTATCGTGGGTCGTGAGATGGGCTGTGGTGTGCTTGTTACAGCAGATAAGGAGTATCTGCTCCCTATTACTGAAATAGTCTCTAAACGCGACTTTTTTGACTATGAGGCTAAGTATGTCGCAGGTCTGTCGGAGGAGATTACACCTGCTCCAATTAGCGAAGATGTGCGTATCAAACTTAATCGTATGACTCTGGAGGCATATCGAGCTTGCCGTTGTAGTGGTATTGTGCGTATAGACTTTATTGTTACCGAGGCTGGCGAACCATACCTTATTGAGATTAACTCTATTCCTGGTATGAGTAGTGGTAGTATCGTTCCTAAACAGGTGCGCGAGGCAGGTATGACGCTGGGCGAGCTGTACGATATTGTTATTGAGGACTCACTGAAAAGGTTTAAGGTAGAATAAACCATATTGCGAGATGATAGAGATTGATGGTAAAATTGTTAGCACAGATTTGCTGACAGAGTGCTTTGTGTGCGATATTGCCGCTTGTAAGGGTCAGTGTTGTATAGATGGCGACTCAGGCGCCCCTTTGGATATTGAGGAGGTTGATATTTTGGAGCAGGAGTACGAAAATTATAAGCCTTATATGACACCAGAGGGTATTGCCGCTGTTGAGGAGCAAGGATTTATGGTCGTTGATATCGATGGCGACTATACTACACCCCTTGTCAATGGCTGTGAGTGTGCTTACACTTTTGTTGATAAAAATGGCGTAACACTTTGTGCTATCGAGGCAGCTTATCGTGCCGGAAAGTGCTCGTTCAAAAAACCTATATCCTGCCACCTCTATCCTATTCGTGTTGTGGAGTTCTCTAATGGTACTATAGGTCTTAATTATCATCGTTGGAGTGTCTGCTCAGCCGCTTGCGCCAACGGTAAACGCTTAGGAGTTCCTGTATATAGGGCTCTTGAAGAACCCATTATCAGACGCTTTGGAGAGGAGTTTTATAAGGCTCTCCGGTGTGCTGAAGATTTACTAAAGCAGAGTAAGTAGTATGAAGAAATTGATTTTAACTCTTGCCACTCTTAGCCTCGCTTTGAGTGGCTTTGCCTCTGAGCCGTTAAAAGATAGTACGGCTGTAAAGTTGACAGTAGAGGCTATTAAACCCCTTAGCTCGCCTATTGTAGTCGATACTTTGGCTACGGAGAATAGTGCGTTGTCCGTCGTCCTCTTTAATGATGGCTCTTGGCGTTATGTGCAGAGTGGTAATATTGAGCGCGACTCGTTAGTCTTTGGCAGATATTGGGATAGTGATAATATCTCTGCATATCGCGCCTATCCAAAAGACTCCATACCGCGTAGCGTAGCAATTAATCTTGTTGATACGCTTAAAAACTATCGCTATCCATATGTCGGTCGTATCACTTCGCGTTATGGCATGCGCCGCCGCCGTCCTCATAACGGTATAGATATTGCGCTGAAGGTGGGCGATACTATCTGTGCAGCTTTTGACGGACGAGTGCGTTTCTCTAAGGCTACTGATACAGGCTATGGTACCCTTGTTATCATTCGCCATGATAATGGCATAGAGACCTATCATGGACACCTGTCAGCACGCCTTGTAGAGGCTGGCGAGCGAGTAGTTGCTGGACAGCCAATCGCTTTGGGTGGAAATTCGGGTAGAAGTACAGGTCCGCATCTCCATTTTGAAACCCGCTATTGTGGTCAGTCTTTTGACCCTGAACGCTTGATAAACTTCCGTACGGGCGAGTTGCGTCGTGACTATTTTCTGCTCAAGAAAGAGTACTTTAGCATCTACTCAAAGTACGAGCAGGATTTTAATGCCGAGCAGGAGCTCTATGCAGAGGATAAAAAGGAGGCAGCACTCTCGGCAGAGAAACGCTACTATAGGGTCCGTAGTGGCGATAATCTTGGTTTGATAGCAAAGCGTAATCATACCACAGTTGCCACATTGTGCCGTCTGAATGGTATAAAATCAACGGCTATATTGCAAATTGGTAAGGTGTTGCGAGTAAAATAGTACCAATAAAACTTTGATTGTGTAAGTGATGATAGCCAAAAGTTATTAAATTTCAATCAAAAGTTGTGTAATTCAGAAAAATGTCGTACCTTTGCGCACTCGCAACTGTGCGAGGTTGGATTATAATTTATTAACAACAAGTATTAATTAACAACAAATGGATTCATTAAGCTACAAAACCATCTCGGTAAATGCAGCGACCGCCAAGAAAGAGTGGGTGGTAATCGATGCAACCAACGAGGTGTTGGGTCGTTTGGCTTCACAGGTCGCAAAGATTCTGTGTGGTAAAAACAAGCCTAGCTACACTCCTCATGTTGACTGCGGTGACTATGTTATCGTAGTTAATGCTGATAAGGTGAAGCTCACAGGCAAGAAATTGACCGACAAGGTCTATGTTCGTCACACCGGCTATCCGGGCGGTCAGCGTTTCGCTACTCCAGAGGACCTGCTCAACCGTAAGCCGACAGCTGTAGTAGAGGAGGCTGTAAAGGGTATGCTCCCAAAGACTCGCCTCGGTGCAGCTATTTTCAAAAATCTTAAGGTTTATGCAGGTGCTGAGCATCCACACGCTGCACAAAACCCTACTCAAATTAAGTTAAACGAGATTAAGTAAACATTATGGAAGTTGTAAACACTGTTGGTCGCCGTAAGGCAGCTGTTGCTCGCGTATTCGTGAAGCCAGGTACAGGTAACATTACAATCAACCACAAGGAGCTTGCAGTTTACTTCCCACTGAATATCCTTCAGTATGAGGTGAAGCAGCCACTTCTCGTTACCGAGACTACCGAGAGTTTTGATGTAGTAGTCAATCTTGTAGGTGGTGGTATCAAGGGTCAGGCTGAGGCAGCTCGTATGGGTATTGCTCGCGCACTTTGCGAGATCAACCCAGAGTACCGCTCTGTTCTTAAGAAGAACGGATTCCTTACTCGTGATTCCCGTGAGGTTGAGCGTAAGAAGCCAGGTCAGCCAGGCGCACGCCGTAAGTTCCAGTTCAGTAAGCGTTAATCTTACCGCACCAACTATTTCGGCAAAGCACGACTTGGGTTTCAAATCGGCAAGACTATATATAATATATATGTACTACTCCCCGATTGCCCTGTCGCGGAAAACTCAGCAGACCGATATTCGCTACTGTCTGAGTTGAAATAAAGAGAATTGTAAAAAATTAAAAAAAAGAGAATTAAAATGGCTCGTACAGATTTTAATACATTATTGGAAGCCGGCGTTCACTTTGGTCACTTGAAGCGCAAGTGGAACCCAAGAATGGCACCATATATCTTTATGGAGAAGAACGGCATCCACATCATCGACCTTCACAAAACTGTAGTGAAGCTCGACGAGGCAGCAGCAGCACTTAAGCAGATTGCAAAGAGCGGTCGTCGCGTGTTGTTCGTTGCAACCAAGAAGCAAGCTAAGGAAATTGTTGCCGAAAAGGTAGCAGCAGTCACTATGCCTTATGTTACTGAGCGTTGGGCAGGTGGTATGCTTACAAACTTCCCTACTATACGAAAGGCTGTCAAGAAGATGGCTACTATCGACAAGATGGCAGCAGACGGCATTTTCGACAACTTCTCTAAGCGAGAGAAGCTCCAGATTTCTCGTCAGCGTGCAAAGCTTGAGAAAAACCTCGGCTCTATCTCTGACCTTAACCGCCTTCCAGCCGCTCTGTTCGTTATTGATGTTCAGAAAGAGCAGAACGCAGTTCGTGAGGCAAAGCGTTTGAACATCCCTGTATTTGCAATGGTAGATACTTGTTGTGATCCAACCGACATCGATTATGTAATCCCTGCAAATGATGATGCTACAAAGTCAATCGCTGTAGTCCTTGATACTGTATGTGCTGCTATCGCAGAGGGTCTTGAGGAGCGCAAACTTGAGCGCGAGAAGGCAGACCTTGAGGCTGAGGCAAACACTGACGCTCCTGTAAAGAAGGAGGGCAAAACCCGTGTAAAGCGCGGCGTAAAGGCTGCTGTTGATACACAGGAGAATGCTGCTGCTGAGATTGTTGCTTCAACAGAGTCAGCAGAGTAAATTTTAACCAATAACCGTTAAAACAACACAATTATGGCAATAGAAGTAAAGGCAGCTGATGTAATGAAGCTCCGCAAGATGACCGGTGCCGGTATGATGGATTGCAAGAAGGCTCTTATTGAGGCTGAGGGCGATTTTGAGCGCGCACAGGATATTATCCGTGAGAAGGGTAAGCTTATTGTTGCAAAGCGTGCAGACCGTAATGCTACTGAGGGCGTTGTAGTAACCAAGATTGTAGGCAATAAGGGTTATATCCTTTGCCTTGCTTGTGAGACTGACTTCGTAGCGCAGAATAGCGAGTTCTCTGCAACTGCAAACGAGTTGCTCGACCTTGCTGTAGCAGCTGACGCAGTAGACACTGCAGCTCTGCTCGCAGTAAAGAACTCTGAGGGTCGTACCGTTGAGGAGTTGGTTACCGAGAAGTCGGGTCAGACTGGCGAGAAGTGCGAGTTGGCTTACTACGCTCGTATCGAGGCTCCTTATATCAGTGCATATGTTCACTTCAACAAGAAGCTCGGTACTATTCTGGGCTTTAACAAGGAGGTGGCAGAGGATGTTGCAAAGCAGATTGCTATGCAGGCAACCGCTATGGCTCCACTCTCAATCGATGTAGACGACTGTCCAGTAGAGATTGTTGAGAAGGAGAAGGCTATCGCACTTGAGCAGATGAAGCAAGATCCAAAGATCGCAAACAAGCCAGAGGCTATCCTTGAGAAGATTGCTGAGGGTAAGATGCGTAAGTACTTCGAGGAAAACACCCTTCTTAACCAGGCAGTTG
>JAZNTY010000192.1:0-7235 GCA_045592005.1 Alistipes sp.
GGTCTTTGATAGCTGCTCCTTAAAGGTTTCGAGGGCGCCACTATCGGTACAACTCAGCTCGGCGTAGTGCTCAATATCGAAGAAAATATGGGTAGGGTTGCGATAGGAGCTTACTCCATCATAAGCCTGAATTTTATCAGGGTCAATATCTTTGAGTGCTTCGTTGACACGCTTAGTAGCTTGAGCAAGAGCATCTATCTGCTTGCAGTCCACAACAACAGAGCAGGCAGAGGAGTAGATGCCTTGCTGAGTGCTCTTGTAGTAGTCCACATAGAGTTTAGAGCTATTATCCAGACGCTCTTTTAGGCTCTGTTGAGCAGTCATCGCAGGTAGTAATACAGTATAAGGCATACCAGCAGCCATAACCTCACAAGGCGAGGCGAGGATATACTCCGTACTATGGCGCAGGGTATATATACTCTCAATATTTGCCATATAGCAGACATCGAAGATGATGTAGTCTAATTTTGCGCCTGAGTTCTCTATAGCCCACGCAAACTCTTCAATATTGATTTGTGTTGCGGCATTATCTCCTAAGTGGCGAACCATAGCTGCCCCTGGCGCTGGAGTCCATATGCGCTGTTCAAGTTCCATAGCTGCTAAACTGTAGGTTGAACTTTGGGCTTTAGGTATCCATCCTTTACCATGAGAGCCGACAAAGAGTCCATATTCCAAAGCCGGTGCAGTACGGACCATATCGGCGAGGATAGGAGCCACCATCTCCCCATTGTAGAGCGAAGGTAAATCGTAGTTGTTAATGCTCTGGCGGGTAATATGCTTAGTGCTCTTGTCGTAAAAAATCTCGAAGAGCGAGCCTGCATTTTTGCTACTTTGCTTAAATACCAAAAGGCGGCAGTTGCCTACATCATTATTAGCCACAAAACTCTCAATCATAGAGATGTTATTGTCGTAGTAGCTGCCTAAGCTGGTGCCGAGCATAAAGAATAGAAGTGCTTTGTCGGCATAGGCTGTGCGTTGCCAAACATCTATTGAACAGCTACAAGCGGGGTTGTCCACTAAAGTCACAGTAAGGGTTGCAATAAGACGCTCTGTCGAGCTGTCGTTCTGCTCGTTGACTGTTAAAAGGATGCTATTTTCTCCACTGCGTGTGGCGCTAATAGCCGTAGAGGAGGAGCGCACCGTAAAGTCAAATGGAGTGATAACCTCTACCGTAGATGTTGCGTTTGCCACACCGTTGACGGTAATACGGCTGCCGGCAAATGATATAGCAGGTAACTGCACCGCCTCAATAGAGCCCTGCTGGGCTACGCCATTAACGGTAAAAGATATATGACCGGCACTATGCAATTGGTTGGTAAGGTTGTCCTTTGTGGCGCTGATATTGACATAGTACTTGTTCTCAGAGCGTAATATCGGCTTGCTTATGGTAATATCGCCATGAGCTATAACCTCAAACTCCTTAGCAGCGCACTCAAACTCTAACTCAGAGGTATTTCCCTGCTCGGCGCTCAGGTTAATGGAGCTGCCAATATTGTCGGTAAAGACAATCTGAGGTCTTTGGTGCGCTACAATACCTGTAAATCGAGTGTGGTCCAAACGGATGATAACATCGCCTAAACAACGGGTGCTGAGGGTGTTATTAGCCTCTGTGGTGGTAGCTATGATAGTCACTTTGTCGGTAGCAATACCACTGTCGGGGCTATATGTTATACCAGGGGTGCCGAGTACCTGCCAATCGAACTTAGAGGATATAGAGAAAGTCGCAGTTGCTCCCTGATGCCCATCCAAAGTTAGAGAGTTGTTGGTTATTCCGCTCAATATGGAAAGGGAACCCGAAGGTACAGGTTCGTGCTCTTTACAACTTAGCAGTAGGGTTAAAGTAGTGAAATATAATATAAGGCGTCTCATTGTTACTTGTATTGTCGAGGTTTGAGGTTATTAAACTGCCAGGTGCGCTCACGCTGGAATGTGTAATTGTCAGGCTTGTTCCAATAGACACGACTATAGTCGAAGTAGTAGCCCTTTAGTCTATCTTTGGGAGCCTCAAAGGGGATGAACTCCACCTGGCGGCTGATAATCTTACCTTTGCGCTGGTTCCATCCTTTGGCGGCGATAAAGTCTACTCCATGCGAGAAGAAGATGATATGCATAGGCTCCTTCTCCTTAGCTCCGGAACCAGAGGCTGCAATGGTGCGTAATATGGCAGCTAAATGGTCGGCGTATATCTTTTCGCGTACGCTATCTCCCGCTGTACCGTAGGCATAAGCCATAATGTTGAGCAATTTAGGCGAAAAAGGGTCTTGCTCCATAGCTTCGGTGCAGGCTGCTATAAGTTGGTCTATATCGGTTACTGACGGGGTATCTATAGCTATGCGAGCCATAATATTTTGTACCTTAGTCATACCAGGGTTGTCATTGAGTGGCTTGTATGCTGCCTGATAAGCATAGCCGT
Organism: Alistipes sp.; assembly: GCA_045592005.1. GTDB lineage: Bacteria > Bacteroidota > Bacteroidia > Bacteroidales > Rikenellaceae > Alistipes. Next base: position 2,414 of record JAZNTY010000192.1, read on the forward strand.
AGTATAAGTGATGATACTCTGCATCGGTTAACTGCTCGCCTGCGCGATAGCGCATCATCAAATTAGGATAATAATAGGGCGAGTTGCTGTCGTTGATGGCAGCAAAAATAGTGTCATTATTGGGCACTTGAGCTACGGCTGATGCTGTTGTAAGCAACCATAGTAGTGCAGTAAATAGTACTCTAAGCTTCATATCTTATAATCTCAGTCCTCTGGCGTATATCAAGTTCTACACTTGCCTCTGCAAGTGGTAGGCGCACCGTTGGTGTGCATAGCATCTTTGTTGCAAGTGCATTTTTTATGCCGACAGGGTTACCCTCGACAAAGAGCGAATCTATAATAGGCTCTAAGCGCGATAATTGGTATGTAGCCTTGTCAAAATTACCCTCCAAAGCCAAAGTGGTCAACTCCTTTATAGCCTTAGGGTAGAGATGTGCCGCTACAGATAGTACGCCCCTGCCGCCTATGCGTATTGCATCAACAGTAAGAGCGTCGTCGCCGCTTACAAGGATAAAATCCTGACGCACAGCAGCCACAGCCTTAACCACCGCCTCCATCTGCTCGATATTACCGGAAGCCTCCTTTATGCCGAATATATTTGGACACTGAGCCACTATGCGAGCAACAGTTTGTGGAGACATATTAACACCCGTACGACCTGGAATGTTGTAGAGCATAATAGGTAGAGGAGAAGCCTCCGAAATAGCCTTAAAGTGGCGATAAAGTCCCTCTTGATTAGGTTTGTTGTAGTATGGATTAACTGATAATATGGCATCATATCCTGTAAAGTCCCAGCTGCGCAATGTGGCAATAACATCTGCGGTGCAGTTGCCACCAATGCCTACCATAAGCGGTAGACGACCATCTACACGCTCTCGGATAAAGCGAGATACGGCAATGCGTTCAGCAGTGCTTAGGGTTGGAGCTTCTGAGGTGGTGCCTAAAGCCAGCAGATAATCTACGGCACCCTCTATAACGCGGTCAATAATAGCTGCAAGGGCACTAAAGTCGATGCTGCCTTTGTTGTCAAATGGTGTGATAAGCGCTACGCCTACACCTGAAAACTTATTTGTAATCATACCTTAAAACAAACTTGTCTGTATTACTTGTTGCTCCTCGATGCTCTCTGTCGGTGGTGTGGATAGGGTAGTGTCGCCTATTAGTTCGACAAATTGACTCTCGGAGAGAATTTTTATACCTAACTTTTCAGCCTTCTGAAGCTTTGCCGGACCCATATTCTCGCCAGCGACGATAAAGTGAGTTGTGGCGCTTACACCCGACTGATTTTTACCGCCATGTAGCTCTATTAAAGCCTTTAACTCATCGCGTGAATGTAGGGTAAACTTACCTGAGACCACGATATTTTTGCCCTCCAAAATATTGGAGTGGCGCTCCACTTGCTCTGCCTCAAATTGAAGTCCGGCACTTCGCAGGCGCTCTATTATATGTAGGTTGTCAGGCTGTGCAAAGTAGTCTATAATCGCATCGGCAATCTTTTCGCCTACTTCGTCTGACTCCATAAGGGCAGATTTGTCAGCAACCATAAGGGCATCGATACTCTTAAAGTGGGCTGCTAAATATTTAGCGGTGGTCTCGCCTACGAAGCGAATACCCAAACCAAAAAGTACCCGTGCAAACGGGACCCCGATAGAGGCGTTTATGGCGCTGATAATATTATCTGCCGACTTCTCGCCCAAACGAGGTAGATGCGCCAAATCGGTAGCGCGTAGGGTATATAGGTCTGCGATATTCTTAATCAGTCCACGCTCGTACAATAGCTCTATAGTCTCAGTGCCAAGCCCGTCAATATCCATAGCCTTGCGGCGAATAAAGTGTATTATGCGTCCAATAATCTGCACCTTGCAGCCGCCCTGATTAGGGCAGTAGTGCTTAGCTTCGCCCTCAATGCGTACTATCTTAGCACCACATTCTGGGCAGCGGTCTATATATTGAAATGGCTCACTCTCGGCACAACGCTTAGAGAGTTCTACCCCTGTAATCTTTGGAATAATCTCGCCACCTTTCTCTACATACACATAGTCGCCTATTCGTATATCTAACGCAGAAATCTGTTCAGCATTGTGTAGCGTAGCTCTTTTTACGGTCGTGCCGGCAAGTAATACCGGTTCAAGATTTGCCACAGGTGTTATAGCCCCTGTTCTGCCGACTTGAAAGTCGACACTTGTGATGCGTGTAAGGGCGCTTTCGGCTTTGAACTTGTAAGCTACAGCCCAGCGTGGCGATTTTGCCGTAAAGCCGAGTTTGTTGCGTAGCGCAAAGTCATTAACTTTGATAACAATGCCGTCCGTAGGGTAAGGTAGCTGCTTGCGGGCTTGGTCCCAATGCTCTATAAAGTCAATAACCTCCTTAGCACTACGGCATAGGGTCATATACTCCGATACCTTAAAACCCCAGCTGCGCGCAGCCTCCATACTCTCAATGTGAGTGCTGTATGGTAGGCTCTTGCCTGCAAGCTGATATAGGGTGCAATCCAAACCTCGGCGGGCTACCACAGAGGATTGCTGTTGCTTGAGAGTGCCGGCAGCTGCATTGCGCGGATTGGCAAAGAGTTGCTCTCCGGCAGCTTCACGCTCGGTATTAAGACGGTCAAAGGAGCTATATGGCATAAATATCTCGCCTCTTATCTCAAAAAGCTCTGGGAAATTGTCGCCTGAGAGGACTAATGGTACTGAACGAATTGTCTTGACATTTGCCGTAACATCATCTCCCATACTGCCGTCGCCACGAGTTACAGCGCGTTCCAAACGCCCATTTTGGTAGGTTAGACTTATGGCTGTACCATCAAACTTTAACTCGCATACATACTCTGTAGCTCCCCATTGCAATTCAATGCGCTCTAAAAAGGCAGTCAGCTCCTCTATGGAGTAGGTGTTTGAGAGCGAAAGCATCGGAAAACGGTGTGCTACGGCTGTGAACTCAGATGTGCGGTCACTTCCCACACGAACCGTAGGCGACAGCGGGTCATAAAATTCAGGGTTCTCAGTCTCTAAACGACTTAGGCGCTGCATAAGAGTATCGAACTCGAAGTCGGAAATCTCCGGCGAGTTTTCGACATAGTATTTATGGTTATGATGATTAAGCTCGGCTCTAAGCTGCTCAATCTCTAATAGCACTTGACTCTTGTTTACCATAATATATACTGATAATGCACGAAAATACATATTTTATTTCAAATTGAGAGCAAAAACAAAAAAAAATCAAAAAAAAACTCCAAAATTCGTTGAGTTAGATTTTTTTGTGTATACTTGCACCGAAAAATCAACTGTAGCTGCTGTTGGCTACTATTAATATCCAAAATACAAAACTATGGCACCAAGCAATAAAAAAAGATCAATTGTAAGTTTTAATGCACTTCCTGTAGAACTTCAGGAGGAGGTTAAGGCTGCCTATCCTGGTGGCTTCACAGACTCAATGATTAGGGTTGATAAACCAAATGGCGACTTCTTCTATGCTGTAACCTTCGAGACTGAGCAGATAAGTTACTTAGTTAAGATTGATGTGAAGATAGACGAGCTTACAGACGAGGAGGACGATAAGGAGTACTACGACGACGAGATTAAGGGTGCAGACCAAATCCAGGATGAAGAGGATGAGGAGGAGCATCGCCCGTCGCCGATTGAGTTTGATGACGAGGATTAGTCCTTCGCTTTTGGCGGGATAATGGCATAAAGCCAAATTAAAAATACAACACTATGAACAACTTGTTAAAGGGGAAGAAAGGAATTATTTTCGGTGCTCTTAACTCAGAGTCTATTGCCTGGAAGGTCGCCGAGCGTGCGGTGGAACAAGGAGCTGAAATCGTGTTGACCAATACACCTGTGTCGCTGCGCATGGGCGAAATTATGACCCTTGCCGAAAAGTGTAATGCACCCGTTATTGCTGCCGATGCTACATCTGTAGAGGATTTGGAAGCGCTTGTAGATAAAGCTATGGAGCATTTTGGTGGTAAAGTAGACTTTGTGCTACACTCTGTTGGTATGTCGCCAAATGTGCGAAAGGCTATACCTTATCAACAAGCTAATTATCAATATTTGGAAAAAACGCTTGATATTTCGGCTATATCGCTCCATAAAGTGCTACAAGTACTCTATTCTAAGGATGCTGTCTCCGAGTGGGGTTCTGTTGTGGCATTGACCTACATCGCAGCCCAGCGTACATTTGTCGGTTATGGAGATATGGCAGATGCTAAGGCTCTTTTGGAGAGTATTACCCGCTCTTTCGGGGCTATTTTTGGTCGTGACCGCAAAGTGCGAGTAAATACCGTATCTCAATCTCCGACAGCTACTACCGCAGGTAAGGGTATTAAGGGTATGGGAGGTATGCTCGATTTTGCTGAGGCTATGTCCCCTCTTGGTAATGCCGATGCTGATGAGTGTGCCGACTACTGTGTAACCCTCTTCTCGGACCTTACTCGTAAGGTTACAATGCAGACTCTATACCACGATGGCGGATTTTCGTCAATGGGATTGTCGGAGGCTGTCTACCATACTTTCTTAGAGAATAAGTAGGACTATTAACCATATGCGCAAAGAGGCTGAAAAAGTCTATTTTGTCTTTTTAGCCTGCCTTTTATTCAACCTACTGACAAAATGGGGATGACAAAGTTACTTTTTAGTCATCCCCTTTTTTGTGCTATCTTTATTATTTTTTCTCCCATTCAAAAGGAGCTATCTCGGTATCGGCACTTTTCCAACTTGGCTTTCGCATAGCATAGATTATCAGCGGAATAACCACAACGATAATACAACCTACAACCAAAATTGTAACCCAGGTTTTAGGGCTTCCGGTAGGGATTTGTGCC
>JAZNTY010000193.1:0-4097 GCA_045592005.1 Alistipes sp.
GCGATGCCTCGTCAAAGAACTTATCGACAGATGACTTAATGCCGCCACCATTCTCAAGGCGTATCCATACAAGACCCTTTGCACCAACCTGTGGACGCTTAACAAACTCTGTCAGAGCATCAATCTGCTTGCGGGTATATGTTGCGCAACCTGTAGCGGCGAAACCTACGACATACTCCTGGTCATCAAAGACTGCAAAGTTGTGCCCGTGGGCAAGGTCTGTAATATCGTTAAACTCCATACCGAAGCGCAAATCTGGCTTATCAGAGCCGTACTTCTCCATAGCCTCAATCCACGGCATACGGCGCAGAGGCTCGTTAAACTCAATGCCCAGCACGCTCTTGAACATATGCTTTGCCCAACGCTCAAAGATTGAGAGTACATCCTCCTGCTCTACAAAAGCCATCTCGCAGTCAATCTGAGTAAACTCTGGCTGGCGGTCAGCACGAAGGTCCTCATCGCGGAAGCAACGCACAATCTGGTAGTAGCGGTCATAACCTGCAACCATAAGCAGCTGCTTGAGTGTCTGTGGCGACTGTGGTAGTGCGTAGAACTGGTTAGGGTTCATACGGCTTGGCACGATAAAGTCACGCGCACCCTCTGGTGTAGACTTGATAAGATAAGGGGTCTCAATCTCCAAAAAACCTTCACTGTCAAGGAAACGGCGTATCTCCTGAGCCATCTTGTGTCGCAAAATCATATTGCGCTGAAGAGGCGGACGGCGTAGGTCGAGATAGCGATACTTCATTCTCAAATCATCGCCACCGTCAGAGTGCTCCTCAATAGTAAATGGAGGGGTAACAGCCTCTGTCAAGATGTTGATGGACTCGGCAACAACTTCAATATCGCCTGTAGCCATCTTTGGGTTCTTACTGCTACGCTCGATAACACGACCGGTAACCTGAATAACAAACTCGCGACCTAAGCGTGCAGAGGCAGCCTTTGTCTGCTCGGCAGAGCTCTCCTCAACAACAATTTGAGTAATGCCGTAGCGGTCTCGCAGGTCAATAAATGCCATTGCTCCGAGGTTACGCACCTTTTGTACCCATCCGGCAAGCGTAACGGTCTGATTGATATTTGCGGCTCTCAACTCACCGCATGTGTGACTCCTATACATATTGAAACTGTTTGTATTTTGAATTTTTACTATCTTTGCAGTGTTTTAACCCACAAAGATAGATAAAATTATGGAAAACACGCTCCAAACAGACGAAAAATATATGCGTCTTGCAATAAATGAGGCGCAGCAGGCGTTTGATAGTGACGAAGTACCTGTAGGCGCTGTGATTGTAGCCGGTGGTAGAGTGGTCGGTAGAGGGCATAATCTTGTTGAGACTCTTAACGATGTTACGGCGCATGCCGAGATGCAGGCTATAACGGCAGCAGCAACCACCTTAGGTGGTAAGTACCTGCAAGACTGCACACTCTATGTTACTGTAGAACCTTGTGTTATGTGTGCAGGAGCGTTGGCATGGAGTCAAATAGGGCGCATAGTTTATGGCGCAGCAGACCCCAAACGGGGATATTCGCGCTTCTCGCAGTCGCTTTTACATCCTCGTACAGAGGTGGTTTGTGGCGTACTCTCGACAGAGTGTGAGAAACTTATGACAGATTTTTTTGCAAAGTTGAGGTAAAAACCTTACCTTTGTCGCCTGTAGAAAAAAATTAACAAAAACTTATAAAATTACCTGAATTACTATGAAAAAAGTTGTTTTGATGGCTGTTGCATTGCTCTCTTTCGCAATGGTTTCGGCACAGAGCGCAAGTGAAATTACTGCAAAGTACAATGAGGCTGCAGCTGCGCTTCAGGCAAAGGATTGGTCAAAAGCTCTTGAGAATTTTGAGGCTGTTGTTAAGGGCGGTATGGACTCTGAGGATAGCAATGTGCTTAACTGCGTTGCTACTTCAAAGAAGTATATCCCTACCTGCTACCAGCGTCTTGGTCTTCGTGCTGCTGGTGCAAAGAAGTATGACGAGGCTATTAAGTTCCTCTCTACTGCTGCTGAGAAGGCTGAACTTTGGGGCGATAGCACCGCAAAGAATAAGAGCAATCAAATTCTTGCAAAGGTTTATCAGGCTCAGGGTGGCGAGGCTTTCAACGCCGGCGATTATGCAGCTGCCGTAGCTGTGTTTGAGAAGGGTTATGCTGCTAACAAGCGCAATACCGAGATGGCACTATTCTTGGCTGAGAGCTACTTCAAGCTCGGTGAGTATCAGAAGGGTATGGATGTTTGTACTAACATCTGCGGTATGAACCCTACAAAGTATGCTGAGGCTATTGCTGAGGCTAAGGAGAAGATGGCTATGTATACCAACAATGAGGTTGCACGCCTTCAGCAGGCTGGCGACCAGGATGGTATCATCGCTATGGCTGACTCAATGCTCGCTACTGACCCTACTTCTGCTTTGGCTGAGAAAATCCGCCTTCAGGCTTATAATAATAAGAAAGAGTACGATAAGGTTATCGAGCTTGGCGAGAACGCTGCTGCTGCTCAGACTGTAGAGGAGGAGAAGAGTGATGTTTACTTCATCATCGGCGCTGCTTTCAATGCAAAGTATAACGCTGGCGGTAACAAGGATGTAGCTCTTAAGGATAAGGCTGTATCTTACCTACAGAAGGTTGTAGCTGGTGGTAGCGTTGAGGCTGCTAAGGCTGCTCTTGAGAGCCTTAAGTAGTCAAGTTCGCCTAACGAGGTAATTTCTGCGTTACACTTGCGCTTAAAATGCTCATTTACCAGTAGTAAACTCTGCTTTTTCGCGCTACGCAAGCCTTAAAATTCCTCTCGTTATACAAACTTGAGTTAATAAATATGGGTGACAAATCGGTCACCCTTTTTTGTATTGAGATATGAGAAATATTGTTCTTCTGTTGCTCGCCCTTATAACAGTGGGCTGTGGAGGTCAGAAACCTAAAAAGGCGGAGACAACAAAATCGCAAATCGTTAACTTTAGGCGTGTTATGCCACCAGCGCAGGCTACCCCTGAGGCGCAGTTTCAGTATATGGTTGACCACTATTGGGACCGCTTCGATTTTAGCGATACACTATTTATAGAACGAGTAGATAGCGTTCAGATGATGCAGGCGTTGGCTGAGTATATCTCAAGCTATGTTGGTCCTTATAACGGCGAACCTATACGCAAGCTGATGAAAAAAGCCTCTACTTCGCGTAAGATGTTAGACTACTTTGTGGCTATGACCGAGAAATTATTTCACGACCCAAACTCGCCACTGCGTAGTGATGAACTCTATATCCCTGTACTTGAGGCGCAAATCAATGCCCCGTTCTATGATGAGTATGAGAAGTTAGCACCTCAATATGACCTCGATTTGGCAAGTCAAAATCGTATACTTAAGTCGGCAAATGACTTTAAGTATACCACAGCATCAGGTCGTACCTATAATCTATACTCCCTTAAAGCGGACTTTATACTTATATATATTAATAATCCCGGCTGTCCAATGTGCCGACTTTTGCAGCAGCAAATAGAGGACTCTCCACTTCTAAATCAACTTATAGACTCAGGGGTGTTGAAAGTGCTTGCACTCTATCCGGACCAAGATATAACCTTATGGAAAGCACATCCGCTGCCTAAGAAGTGGATAAATGGTTATGATAAGGGGTGCCTTATAGAGAAAAATCGCACCTACGACCTTAGAGCTATACCGGCTCTATATCTGCTTGATAAGGATAAAAAGGTCTTGATTAAGGACTCTACATCTATTCCGCAACTCGAACAGATGCTTAATCAGTTTGTTGGATAAGTTTTTTTTATCGGACTATAAGAAAAAAGAATTTTGATATCTGATTTATTGTGCTTATCTTTGCAATAAGAAAATAAAACAATTGTAAAACATACCTAAAAAAGAGAATGATTATGGCAAAGAAATTTCGTTGCACAGTATGCGGTTATATTCACGAGGGAAATGAGGCTCCGGAGCGTTGTCCTCTATGCAAAGTCCCTGCTGATAAGTTTATAGAGATTGAGGAGCAGAGTCAGAACCTTGAGTTTGCTACAGAGCACAAGTTAGGCGATGGTCTTGGTGCAGACCCAGAGCTTTTGGAGGGACTTAAGAACCACTTTATGGGCGAGTGTAC
>JAZNTY010000194.1:0-4639 GCA_045592005.1 Alistipes sp.
TGCTGAGGTAAATCTAACAAAGGATATTTTGGTTGAGGCTGCCAGCCATAAGGGAACATCCATCGTTGAGGCGCTGGTTAACTGTATGATATTCAATAATAAGACCCACGCAGCCTTTGCTGGCGACAAGGCTACACGCGCTGAGCACACCATACTGCTGCGTCATGGCGAAAAGATGCTCTTTGGCGCTAATAAAGATAAAGGTTTGGTCTTAGATGGTTTGAAACTCAAGGTCGTAACCATCGGCGAGGATGGTTATACTCTTGACCATATCCTTACACATGATGCCACTTGTGAGGATGCCACTTTGCATACAATGCTTGCGGCAATGAAGTATCCGGATTATCCTGTAGCTTTAGGTGTTATTCGTAATTACGATGAGCCGCGTATTTATGACCGCGAGTTGGAAGCCCAAATGAGCGCAGCGATGTCTACATCTAAGATTAAGTGCGCAAATGACCTCTTTAACTCAGGTCAAACCTGGGAGATTGCTAAGTAAGATGCACCCTTTCTAAATATAAGTGGCTGCCGCAACATATTTCGTTGGACAGCCACTTTGTTACTCTTAATGTCTATTAGAGGCACTCAACCTGTGCTGCAATTCTATCAAACACCTCGTCAATAGTTCCTAAGCTTGGTACAGCAACATACTTGCCTTGTGTACGATAGTAGTCGGCCACTACGGCAGTCTGCTTGTTATATACCTCAATACGGTTACGGATAACATCTTCCGAGGCATCATCTGCACGACCGGACTCCTTGCCGCGTAATAAAATACGCTTTACCAACTCCTCCTCAGGTACATCCATGTAGATCATCAAGTCTACACTTTCGCCCATCTGCTCTAAAACCTTATCAAAAGCCTCTGCCTGAGCTGTTGTGCGCGGGAAGCCGTCAAATATAGTACCTTTGATATCACGGTTGGCAGCTAAGTACTCCTCAATCATACCTATCACTACTGCATCTGGTGCCAACTCTCCACGACTAATGCACTCCTGCATCTGCTTGCCTAATTCAGTCTGTGCTTTAATTTGAGCGCGAATAATCTCGCCCGTAGATATATGCTGCAAACCAAATCTCTTCTCCAAAAGCTCCGACTGAGTTCCTTTACCACACCCCGGAGCGCCGAATAATACTATGTTAAGCATAACCTAAATCATTTGAATAGCGCTACAAAGATAGTAAAAATTTTTAATTTATTTACAATCTTGCTCTTGCATAACAAAAAAAAATATCCGCAGCCGGAACTGCGGATATCTTGTTATAGAGTATCTCTATAGTGAGTGTTTTACTCAATGCCTTTCAACTTCTTATAGACAGCGTTGTACTTGTTGTACTTGTCCATAACGCCCTCTTCTTCGCGGAGCTGGAAGCATACCTCTTTAAGAATTTGTGCGCAATCTGCGTTGTCAGGTTTGAGCTCATGAGCCTTCTCAAGGTAAGGAATGGATTGCATATAGATTGAGCGAACAATCTTACGCTCAGCCATATACTCCTCAGTGCTTGTGAATGAGTCGAGCTTAGTGTTAAATACGCGGTTTGCCTCATCGCCCTTCTCGATGTAGAAGTAGCCAATGTAGAAGTTAGTGTCATAGTCGTTTGGCTTCAGCTCGTCAATCTTCTTGAAAGAGGCAATGCACTCGTCAAAGTTCTTAAGTTTGTAGAATACACGACCACGACCGAACCAAAGGTCAGGGTTGTCTGGAGTCTCAGCCAAGAACTTGTCAATCATGGTTACAAGCTCAGCAGGGTCACCAACGCCATCCTCAGCGGTGTAGAGTGACATCAAACCGTCAAGGATACGCTCGTTCTTAGGGAATTTCTCAATACCCTCAAGAAGAATATTCTTTGCTTTAACAAGGTTCTCCTTGTTGTCCTCACGCTGACCATAGTAGCAGTGGAAGAGGTAATAGTAGAGGTTACCTGTCTCGTCTACATAACCGAGCTCGCGAGCCTTATCCAGATACTTCTCGCCCCTAACGAAATACTCCTTGTTGTCAGCGCCGAGGAAAGCAGACATTTGACCGGCAAAGAAGTAGTACTTAGGATCCACCTGGGAGTAAACCTTCAGCCCCTGAAGCTGTGCAGCCTTGATAAATGCATCAATAGCAACCTTGTAGTCAGGAATTTGAGTGCTTACATCGCCGAGCTGAGAGTAGTAGTTGATAGTGGTGTCAAGGATAGGCTTAACCTTAGCTGTACTCTTAGGGTCGAGCTCAAGAGCCTTAGTTGCAGCCTCCAAAACAATCTCAAACATACCATCCTTGATATCGCGCTCCTGACTCCAAGAGATGACTTTGTTACCATCGATATACACCTTAACCCATGGATAAACCCAAATTTGGCGGTTCTGAGCATCAGTAGTTGTCTCATCTGGCTCGCCCATAGTGTAACGAAGGAATGTAAGGTCGAGAGAGGTTGAAAGAGCCTTTGTTGGTTCCATTAATGCCTCAGCATAGACCTTAGCGCGGTTAACCCAAACGGAAGCCTTTGCAGATTTCTTTGCATCTACAGACTCAGCATCGCTCTTGCTTAACTTTGCCAGAACAGCCTCCTCATTAACTTTCTGTGCAGTAGCGGTCGGTATTACCAATGCCATCGCAGCCGCTACCATCAAGATAAATTTTTTCATAGTATTAAAAAATTGGTTTTAGTTATTAGTTTCACTCTCTGTGCCCTCTGTTACAGGTGCAGCTCCTTCAGTAGTCTGATTTTCAGCAGGTACTTCGTCCATATCTTCGCTCTTAGGCACCGCCATAACCGAAGCAATAGTATCGCCCTCGCGCAAGTTGATAATCTTTACACCCTGTGTAGCACGACCGGCAAGTCGTATCTGGTCAACAGATGTGCGGATAGTGATACCTGAACGGTTGATAATCATCAAGTCATTCTGGTCGGTAACAGCCTGGATGGAGATAAGACTACCTGTCTTTTCGGTAATGTTAATAGTTTTAACACCCTTGCCACCACGGTTGGTTACGCGATATTCATCAAGGTTGGTACGCTTACCAAAGCCGTTCTCAGAGAGAACAAGCACATCCTGTTGTGTATCTGGCTCGATACAAATCATACCTACAGCCTCGTTACCTTCTTCAAGAGCAATACCGCGAACACCCATACTTGTACGACCTACGGCACGAACAATCTCCTCGTTGAAGCGTATCGCCTTGCCTTCACGCGATGCAATAAGTACCTCAGCCTTACCACTTGTCAGCTTAGCTTCGATAAGCTGGTCGCCCTCACGGATAACAATGGCGTTTACACCGTTTGCGCGTGGACGAGAGTAAGCTTCAAGCTTCGTTTTCTTGATGGTACCATCCTTAGTACACATAATAATGTAGTTGCTGTCAACATACTCTGCATCATTGAGTCGCTTACAGTTGATGTATGCACGAACCTTGTCGTCCGGCTCAATCTGTATGACATTTTGTATAGCTCTTCCCTTAGAAGAACGAGTACCCTCAGGAATTTCGTATACCTTGAGCCAATAACAACGACCCTTTTCGGTAAAGAACATCATTGTATTGTGCATAGAAGCCACATATATGTGCTCGATAAAGTCCTCGTCGCGAGTAGCACTACCCTTTGCACCTACGCCACCGCGGTTCTGTGTACGGTACTCGGAGAGTGATGTACGCTTGATATAGCCGAGATGAGAGATGGTAATAACCATATCTTCGTCAGCGTAGAAGTCTTCAGGGTTGAACTCCTCTGATGAGTAGACAATCTCCGAGCGGCGCTCGTCAGCATAAGCCTCACGCACCTCAATAAGTTCGTCCTTAACAATCTTGAGCTGAAGCTCAGTACTGCCCAAAATAGCTGTAAACTCTGCAATGCTTGCTTCCAATTGATCGCGCTCGGCAGTTAGTTTACCATGCTCAAGACCTGTGAGAGCTCCCAAACGCATAGCTACAATAGCCGCAGCCTGAAGCTCTGAAAGAGAGAAGCGCTCCATTAATGCTTGGCGAGCATCCTCCGGCGTGCGCTGTGCTCGAATGGTGTGTACCACCTCGTCAATGTTATCTTGCGCAATAAGCAGACCCTGAACAATGTGCAGACGATCTTGCGCAACCTTTAAGTCGTGCTGTGTACGACGCACAACAACCTCGTGACGGTGGTCTACGAAGTGAGAGATAAGCTGCTTGAGGTTCAAAAGTTCTGGACGACCATTTACAAGGGCAATGTTGTTAACTGCAAAAGAGGATTGAAGTGCAGTATGCTTGAAGAGCATATTGACCACAACATTAGCAACCGCATCCTGCTTAAGTTGCACTACAAGACGGATACCATCACGATCTGAGGACTCGTCGTTAACATCAGAAATGCCGTCAATCTTGCCCTCCTTAATCATCTTGCCAATCGTGTCACAGAGTTCATCCTTACGCACCATATAAGGCATTTCGGTAAAGACAATCTGCTGACGATTGTTTTTGGTGGTCTCAATTTCATACTTTGCGCGAATAATTACGCGACCACGACCTGTGAGTAATGCCTCCTTGATGCCGGCATAACCGTAGAGAATACCACCGGTAGGAAAATCAGGACCTTTGACAAAGTGAAGCAAGTCTTCACACTCACACTCAGGATTGTCAATATATGCACAACAAGCATCTATAACCAAGTCGGATCGTAGCCATGT
>JAZNTY010000195.1:0-2549 GCA_045592005.1 Alistipes sp.
TATCAAACAACTTTTTACCGTAATTTTAGAGATACAACAAATCGTTTTGGACGAAAATAGTTATCTTTGCTGCCGTTAAATAATGAATATAAAACCAACAAATTCTCTATTAGGGCATTTTGCGTGTTTTACAGCCTACACCATATTTGGGCTCAACATTGTAGTATGCAAGGACCTAACCACAAGTGGTGCAATATCCCCTATTGCGCTATTTTGTTTACGCTCGCTTGGCGCCGGCTCTCTGTTTTGGTTTATCTCATTTTTCCTTCCAAAAGAGCATGTAGAGAGGAACGACTTTCCCAAGATATTAGCAGCTTCGGTATTAGGATTTTTCCTCACTCAAATGTGTTTTTTATTGGCTATATCGCGCATTACACCTATGGATTGCTCGATAATAACATCCCTATCGCCAATATATACGATGTTTATAGCCGCATATGCTCTCAAAGAGCCTCTATCTGCTCAAAAGATTGGAGGTGTGACACTCAGTCTTTGTGGTATTATATACCTAATACTCAATAGTGTATCCGCCTCATCTGCTGTTGCACAAACTACGCCATTAGGGGTACTACTGATGATTGGAAATTCACTCTGTTTTTCACTCTATTTAGGCATCTTCAAACCGACGATATCCAAATACTCGGTAATTACCTTTATGAAGTGGACATTTCTATTCTCCACCATACTATCGTTACCGTTATCGGCAAAAGAGCTGATTTCGATTAACTTCGCTGCACTACCAACATCTTTTATTGCTGAATTGGCATTTTTAATTATCTGCGCCACATTTATAACATACTTTTTAATACCTGTAGGTCAAAAAAATTTGCGTCCAACGCTTGTTAGTATGTACTCATATGTGCAGCCTATCATAGCGATTGTTGTAAGTATATATGTAGGTATGGACACACTGAGCTGGCAGAAAATCATCGCTGCTGCAACTGTATTTACAGGCGTTGTTTTGGTCTCTTATAGTAAGAAAAAGGAGATTTGATGGCTATTTTATCGGTTCAGTATGTATCCCTACATGCGTACCTGCGCCAAAGCGTGCCTTTAGCTGTCGCTCAACAGTTGTAGTTATTCTGTGCGCCTCATTTAGTGTCAAGTTGCCATCCATACGAATATGGACCTCTATAGCATAGTTATTTCCAATACGGCGAGTACGGAGATGATGGGGCGAGGTAACACCTTCCACTGATAAAATAAGTTCCTCTATCTCACGCTCAACATCTGCTGGCAAGGAGCGCTCCAATAGCTCCTCCACACAAGGTTTGATAAGTTCAACTGCCACCTTGATAATAAATGCGCTGACAACAACCGCGGCTAAAGGGTCAAGAATACGCCAGCGTTCACCCATTAAAATTGCACCGCCAATACCTATAAGCGTGCCGATAGATGAGAATGCATCGCTACGATGATGCCACGCATTAGCTATCACAGCCTGTGAATTATATTGTTTCCCCTTAATAACGGTATACAGATATAGTATCTCCTTTGTAACAATCGAGACCACCGCAGCTACAAGTGCTATTAGGCTCGGAGACTCTATAACCGCGCCATTTATCGCCGCAATAATACTCCGTACTCCGTTAACCAACATCGCCACACTCACAGCAAGTAGCACAATGCTTATAATTGCCGTGGCAAGTGTCTCATATTTCCCATGTCCATATCGATGGTCATCATCCTCAGGCTTACCCGAAATACGAACAAAAACAACAACTATAATATCGGTAATAAAGTCTGAAAGCGAGTGCACAGCATCAGCAATCATCGCCGCACTATGACCCAAAATGCCAGCCACAAACTTAAATATCAGTAGCAGCAGGTTGACCACTCCACCAACAACTACAACTCTAAAAATACCTCTTTCACGAAGTTTTTTATCCATAATTTGGGTATCTTTTATACAAAAATAGTAAAAAATATAGTAAAAAAACACCTTTAATACAACAATATTTTTAACATATCTACATCAAACGGCTCTATTGTAAAAAACCAATATGAAAAGAACCTTTTTTATACTACTTTTTTTAGTTACCATTTTTTCAACTACAGCGCGCATAGTGCTATGTGATGATAACTGTAAGATTGAGTTTTCTACAACGACAGAAGATGAGCCTCGCTTTGCCGTTGTCTCGCCCTCAGGTATGCCTACCGTTGAGAAAATAACCCAAGCCCCGCGTCTAACGACTTTAGATGGCAAGACCATAGCTATTGTAGGCGAGAGTTTTATGACAAACATTATCCATCCCGAAATAGCGCGCCTTATTACACAACACTACCCCACCGCAAGGGTTGTAACCATAAAACAAGTAGGAATGGCGGGCGTATACCCTGCACCCGGAATTAGGCGAAGGAGCAAGGAGGAGTTTCAGTCCAAGTTAAAGGAGTATGGCGTTGATGCAGTAATAACGGGCAACTGCGGTTGCGGTCTGTGTACTCAAAAAGAGTGCGGGTCTGCTATTGCTGCCGAATATATCGGCATACCAGCCGTAGCCATCGCAGCTCCTACATTTGTGGAGCAAGTATACTACACTGCTACCAAC
>JAZNTY010000196.1:0-4470 GCA_045592005.1 Alistipes sp.
CTCAGGCGATTATAAAATATCGCGAATTGCTCGGTGGATATGTCTCAATTAACCAACTTTCAGAGATAAAATGCGTTACGGAAGAGAATTTTGCACTTTTTTCTAAACAAATTTGCTGCGATAGTTGTGTTTTTTCAAAAATTGATATTAACTTTGCAACCGCTTCTGAGATGGAGTACCATCCATATATGACTCGGAAGTCTATAAACAGAATTATTCAACTACGCAAATCGAAAGGAGGCTGGAAGTCGATTGAAGAGATTGTAAACGATGACATATTTACAGAGGAGCAGGTAAAGGCACTTGCACCATATCTTCATTTCGGCGATATACCTCTCGATTTCTTTGATGAATAACCCAAAGGTGTGGCTCGCCCGAAAGTAACAGAACAAGGTTCTGCCAAATCGATAGCCAAAACAGACTAAAAAAGAGATTTATAATTACAACTAAAAAAGAGAATATTATGATTATTATGCCGGTTAAGGAGGGCGAGAATATCGAGCGCGCCCTGAAGAAGTTTAAGCGTAAGTATGAGCGTACAGGTGTACTTAAGGAGCTCCGTGCTCGTCAGTACTTCACAAAGCCTTCAATTGCAAAGCGCGAGAAGATGGCGCACGCTATCTATGTTGAGAAACTTCACCGCGAGGAGGCTGAATAGCAAATAACTGAGAGAGGGCGTTCAATGATATAAAGTTGACGCCCTCTTTTTTTATTCACAACTAACAATACTAACCACTATGAACAACACTGCACAAACAATTTGGGGACTTGTCGCCCTCGCACTTATCGGCATTGCCATTGTTCTCGGTCTTATGTTCGGTCTGCCTATGTATAATGTATGGCAGCAGGAGATGAGCGGTCGCGCTGAACTTGCTAAGGCAGAGCAGAACCGCCAAATCAAAATCGAGGAGGCTAAGGCAAACCTTGAGGCTGAGAAACTGAATGCTCAGGCAGAGATTGAGCGCGCCAAGGGTGCTGCTGAAGCTATCCGTATCGAGAACGGTTCACTGACAACCACCTATATCCAATATCTATGGGTGCGCCAGCAAAACAATATCCCTGACAAAGTTGTCTATATCCCAACCGAGGCAAACCTGCCTATCCTTGAGGCAAAAAAGTAAAAATCTATTGAATTTTTCAATTCCTATTGTTATCCTTGTGGTTGAGAACCAACCATATATAACGAATATATTCGATATTGGTGAAATGTTCCCTCTCCGAAAATTCGGGGAGGGGATTTTTGCGTTATAAATCAGCGAGTTACACAGTTTTAATACTATTTTTTAGGCGACAGATATTGCCGAGGCGCAGCGGGGAAAAGCCTCCGAAGGAGGGTTAACACTCGGCAAAATATAAATCTAATTTTAGGCGAGGATTTATAAGGCACACAAGAAGCCGAGCGCGGAGCATCCTAAAGCGTATGTGACCAGCTCGGCTATCGCAGTGTAACGCAGTAAATACCGCTTAAAATCAGATTTATGCGCCGAAGTTATCGTACAAAATATTCTCTGGCGGCACTCCGAGTGAATCAAGAAGCTTCTCTACTGAAGCGACCATCATTGGAGGTCCACACATAAGGTAGATACATCCCTCTGGGTCCTCGTGGTTCTTGAGGTAGTTCTCGAAGAGAACATTGTGAACGAAGCCCACCTTATAGTCTACACCCGCTGCGTCTGCCTCTGGATCTGGGCGGTCAAGAGCAAGGTTGAACTTAAAGTTAGGGAAGTCGCGCTCGATTTCTGCATAATCCTCAAGATAGAATGCCTCCTTAAGTGAACGAGCACCGTACCAGAAGGTTACAGGACGCTTAGTCTTCTCGGTCTTAAACAGGTGCATAATGTGGCTACGCATAGGTGCCATACCTGCACCACCACCGATAAAGATAAGTTCCTGATCATCTGGAAGGTTATCCGGCAAGAAGAACTCGCCGAATGGACCAGACATTGTAATCTTATCGCCCGGCTTGAGTGAGTAGATGTAAGAAGAGCATACACCCGGATTTACAGGGAGCATCTTACGGTCCGGACCGAATGGAGGGGTTGCGATACGAACATTAAGGCGGATGATATCGCCCTCAGCAGGGTAAGTTGCGCAAGAGTATGCACGAACCTGAGGCTCTGGGTTAACCATCTTAAGGTCGCGGAGACCGAACTTAACCCAATCTTCCTCATACTGAGGATCTACATCGATATCCTTATAATCTACAGTGATTGCAGGCACATCAATCTGGATATAACCTCCAGAGCGGAAGTTCAAGTGCTCGCCCTCAGGGAGCTTAACAACGAACTCCTTAATAAAGGTTGCCACATTGTGGTTAGAGATAACCTCGCACTCCCACTTCTTGATACTAAGAACAGAAGATGGCACAGCGATTTTCATATCCTCCTTAACTTTTACCTGACAACCGAGGCGCCAATGGTCTCGAATTTGTGCACGGTTAAAGAAGCCCCTCTCGGTAGGCAGCACCTCGCCACCACCCTCAAGAACCTGACACTTGCACTGTCCGCAGGCACCCTTACCACCACAAGCGGATGGCAAGAAGATATCTGCTGTAGCAAGAGTAGCAAGAAGGTTACCGCCAGCCTCAACCTCAACGACCTTTTTACCGTCGTTAATATCGATGCTTACCTTACCCGAAGAGGTAAGTTTTGCCTTTGCAAAGAGCAGCAGAGCCACCAAAAGCAGTGTCACTGCAAGAAAGGCAAGAATTGCTATTAAAATTACTTTTCCCATTTTTATACTCTTTATAAAGGTTTACAACTGAATACCAGAGAAGATCATAAACGCAATACCGAGCAGACCTGTGATAATGAAGGCGATACCAGGACCCTTAAGAGGTGCAGGAATATTAGAGTAGGTACAACGCTCGCGGATAGCAGCCATCATAACGATAGCAATCCACCAACCAATACCAGAACCCAGACCGTATACTACAGACTGACCGAAGTTGTTAATCTCTCCAGCGCCTACCATCTGCTGCATAAAGAGTGAACCACCCATAATTGCGCAGTTTACAGCGATAAGCGGCAAGAAGATACCAAGCTGGTTATAGAGTGTAGGAGAGAACTTCTCAACAACCATCTCTACCAGCTGCACGAATGCTGCAATAACGGCAATAAAGATGATAAATGAGAGGAACGACAAATCAACACCCTCAACAAGTGCATTTGGAGCAAGTACATACTCATTAAGCAAATAGTTGAGTGGTACTGTCATTGTCTGCACAAAAGTTACTGCAAGACCAAGTCCAAGAGCTGTCTTTACACTCTTAGATACAGCGATATAGGAGCACATTCCGAAGAAGAATGCGAACACCATGTTGTCGATAAAAATCGAACTGATAAATAAATTCAAAGTCTCCATTGTCTATCCTCCTATTTTTCCTGTAAATCCTTATTAAATGAACGATGAGCCCAGATAATGCAACCTACGATAATCAGTGCCATTGGTGGGAAGAGCATAAGACCGCAGTTTGAGTAGAAACCGCCCTCAGCAAGGTACCAGCTCTCTGGAATAATGCGGAAGCCGAAGATAGTACCAGAGCCGAGAAGCTCACGGAAGAATGCGATAATCACCAAAATAGATGCATAACCAAGACCATTGCCAATACCGTCAAGGAAAGAGTCCCAAGGCTTGTTCTGAAGAGCAAATGCCTCAACACGACCCATAACGATACAGTTTGTAATAATCAGACCCACATAGACAGAGAGCTGCTTAGAGACATCATAAACAAATGCCTTGAGCACCTGGTCTACAAGGATTACCAACGCTGCGATAACCACAAGCTGAACGATAATTCGGATGCGAGAAGGCACACCGTTACGCAGCAGGGACATCACAAGGTTAGAGAATGCTGTTACCACCATTACTGACAAGCCCATAACAATTGCAGGCTTGAGCTGTACGGTAACCGCCAAAGCTGAACAGATTCCCAGAATCTGTACGATGACAGGGTTATTGCCAGAGAGTGGCGCTGTCAAATTTTTCAAACTCTTACTTGCCATTGTTTTACTCGTTTAATGTGTTAGACTCAGCCTCAACCTCTGCAGTCGCAGCAGCGCGAGCAGCATCAAAGTAAGGCTTGTAATAATTGAGGCAGTCAGAAATCATTGCTGTCACACCGTCAGAGGTCTTTGTACCACCTGTAATGGCGTCAACCTGATGAGGGTTACCCTTCTCTGCACCACCCTTCTTAAGAGTGATACCTACGAGCTGGTCGTTATTGTAGACGCTCTTGCCAACATACATTGCCTGGTGCTTTGGAGTAGTAATCTCTGCACCAAGACCTGGAGTCTCACCAGAGTGGTCAAGAACGATACCCTTTACGGTATTCATATCAGTATCAAGAGCGATATAGCCCCAGATTGGTCCCCAAAGACCTGCACCATAGAGAGGCACAACAACGCCTGATGTAGCGACGAAGAGTGGGAAGCGGTTAGCCGCAAAGCTACCCTTAAGGTCGTTAAGAGC
>JAZNTY010000197.1:0-11137 GCA_045592005.1 Alistipes sp.
ACCCTGCACAGCATATGTACGGGTAGGTTGATTGTCGATAATTGCGCTAAACGAGTCAAGGGTATAACCTTCGACCTTTGGAGCCTCCTCCGTAATCTTAACACAAGAGGCTGACACCGCGGCTACTAAAAGAGCTATTGATAAAATCTTTCTCATATCACACACTATTTTACCAAGCGTCGCCGCCATTATCATACTTCATATCGTCTGACTCGCCAACCTCCACAGAGCCAGCAAACCCTACATAAACAGGAATTATAATCTCATCTAAATCGGGATACTGATAGTCTTTCATATTTAGTTTAGTTTAACAGCAATGATGCAGAAATTCTATTCCGCATCATTGCTTATGTTTACATATAAAGAGTACAATACACTATGGTTGAGCCAATGTATACTCGTAGTCGCCGATAATGGTTGATGTTGAGTATGTGCGACCAAAGCGGTCTGTAGCCTCAACACGAACTGTCGCTGTCTTATCCTTAAGAGTATACTTGTAGAGATGATAGTTGGTTGTCAAGTAATTTGCGCGAGTACCGCCCACATGACCACGACCAACAACACCGATATGGTAACCAATAGCCCACCAATCCTGACTTGAATTGGTTGCCGGCTTTGTCGGATCGCTCTGACTTGTACCTGCGGTTGGTGTCACATTCTTTGTAGACATCTTAGACATTGTGCCGGTATAAGTTCCATTCTCATACACCTTGACAGTCCAATTGTTATCCGCATTAAAGATATTAGCCAGCAACACACCATCGCCGTGCTGCAACTGTATATACTCATGCTGACCTCCGCACTTAAGGTTTCCACGATAGAGTCGTATCTGGTAATCGCGGTCGTTCATACCCTCATTTACGCCTTTGTAATACCAATTCTTGATTGTATTACCCTCAATATCGTAGACGCCATAGCCATTTGGACATCCATCGCCATTTAAGCGAGAGTACCACCAGGTACCACAAACAGCTGCGTGAACATGCTCATACATACCACCCGACAGAGTTGGCTCATTACGATTATAGTGGGTGTGACCCGACATAATATGGGTCTCCTTAAACTGTTTGAGCAACGAGATAACCTTCTGCACATTCTGATTTGACGAATTGACAATAGGAATATGAACACAGAAGATAACCAACTTATCCTTAGGTACAAACGAAAGGTCCTGCTTAAGCCACTCATACTGCTCATCAGTAAATTTCATTGTGTAGTTAGCTGCATTGTTATTTGCATTCCACTGCATATTTCGCATACAAACGATATGTGCATCGCCACGGTTCCACGAATAATCTATAGGACCGAACACATCCTCAAATACGCGCTGAGCCTTCATATTATAGGTTGAAGAGGTCTCGTCCGCTGAAATGGTTACAGTACTTGAGAAGAAAGTATAGTCGTGATTTCCCATAGTTTGGAACACAGGCATACCGATAGTCGACTTAGCCATATGAGTACGCAAATAAGGCATCTGACTCTCGCAGTTACGATTACCCTCTGAGTAGGTAACATCGCCCAGCGTTACGCCATAGCAAGGCACACCCTTTGATGCTGAGTGATTACGAACATCCGGCACACACTCTTTTACAAAGCGATTACGATGATTAGCATCCTTACATTGTGGGTCTGCCAAGCAGAAGAGCGAGAACTTACTCTCCTTGCCTCCATTGAGTTTTGTGAGCGTAAAGTCATAAGAGGTCCTATCGGCAGAGTATTTGATAAAGAAGTTTGGCTGACCATGTGAGTTTACCAAAACCTGACAGTCCTCAGGTATAGAGTAATAGATATACCACGCATCGTCGTGAGGGTCGATAGTATAACTACCATCGGCAGCAGTCTGTACCACAGTAAAGCCATCCGATACCGATACGCCGGCAGCCGGAGTGCCGTCACTATACTTGATAAAGCCCTTAGCTACAGGAGCAGCCGGAGCCTCCTCCAAAGCATCCACATAGACACGGACATCATCCAACAAAAGGCGGTTGGTAGTAGTTGCAGCCAAAGCACCACCCAAAGCGATAGTAGAGCCCGAATGCACTCCATTAAGGGTTACCGAATACTCCTTCCAATCTGAGGTAGATGAACCCTGAAGGTCGATAGTTACCTCGGAAACAACATTATTATCACTATAAGATATGCCGTTATCTGAGCCAAGAACTGCACCCTTAATAGCTTTGACAGACATAAACGCCTCCTCAGCATATATTGTTGACTCGTTCAATGAGCCATAAGGTGCTGCATTAAAGACGACACGAAGTGTAGCCACCTTACCTTCAGGGATAGCATTCAACTTCGGAGTACAGATAAATGAGCGATTAGCAGTTGTACCAATCTTCACATAACCGGGACGAGCACAAACAGAGCCTCCATTAGCGCCACTCTTACCACCAATCCAGCCCCAATCTTGAACACCAAATTCGTCAAGAAGACCCTTCAAGGTGTTAAATAAGCCTATCTCTGTACCACCTCCGACAGCATAATAGCCGGTAGTTGAAGGTTCGATAGTACCTGTCAGTGCCACGCCATCAAAAGATGTTAGACTTGCACGGTCTGTACGCGACACACCGGCTGCACGAGCTGTCATATCGCCTGCATATACCAAGCCGGCAAAGTTCTCAAAGACAATCATATCGCCCGCCTTAGCGTTGCTCTTAACAATAGCATTCTTATCAGCCGCAGGAGCACAAGTACTAATCTGAACAGGTTTAGCATTTGAGGTACCATCTGTCAGGTTAAATACCTTAACGAAGTAAGTCGTAGCAGCCTCCAAACCGGCAAAGATAAAACGCGGAGGCAACAGATTAGAGTTAAACAATGGAGGTGTACCGCTATCGACCAGATTATTCTTAACATTATTAACCGCATATACCAAGTCGGTGCAAGCCTCATCACGATAGATAGCCACTTTGTAGGTCTTTGTCACATCCGTAGTATAGTCCGCAGCAGAAGCCGGAGCAATTTGGTCAATATACGGCAAATTTGCGGCTGTAATAGTCCAACCGATAGCTATAGTAGAGTCTGTAGCGCGAACACAACGCACATTGAGATTAGGGTCAACCTCAGGCTCCGGGTCCTCAGGGTCAGGCACAACCATACCGTTACTACAGTAGAACTCGCCCTGCTTAAGCTCCTCTTTCTTTGCTACCTGCACAAACTCCTCAACAGAGAGATGAACAGTGTATACGCCGCCAGCTTCAAACTTCTCCTCCGGTTTATAACAGAAGGTAAATACGCCCTCATCTGTTAAGACATCGTAGAGCACCTTGCCAGATGCAGACTTAAAGTCCACAGGAGCGATAGTAGCCCAACCGGTAGCATTTAAGTTCTGAGCAGGGTTTGAGTAGTTCAGTTCCAAAGTTTTGCTGTTAGTAGCTGTTAAAGCGCCTGTCTCCACATCAACATTACCCATACCGGCAATATTAACCTGGTCTGCCGTCATAGTCACTGTGCGAACAACACGCTCAGCCGGTAGTGTGATATCGAACTTGATAGCAGATGCCGCAGGTGTAAAGGTAAAGGTTTGATTATCCTCAGTAGTAGCGAAGAGCAAAATCTTGTTCTTCAAATCTATACCTCGTGCAGAGACATAGGTCTGCTTCGTAGGAACAGTCAGTCTCAAGCGGTTGTTTGCAACAGTGGCTGCCGAAAATGGATAAGCTGCATAGATAGGCGCCTCTCCCTCCTCTAACGAACCGGTAAATGTAGCCTTAGTTGTACCTGAGCCACTCTTGAGAGTAAATGTTGATTTTTGAGTAAGGTCTGTCAATACAACCTTATCGCTACTGCTCCAATAGACCTGAAGCAAATCGTCAGCGCCAAAGATGGCGCTTGCGCGAGTTTGGTTTTCAATCTGACCAACAACTGAAGTTATGGTCGATGGAGTTTGTTCTGGCTCCGGTCCATCCATCTCCGGAGTTGATTCTGCACAAGCGGCTGCCAAAAGAGCAAACGCAAGGGATAAGTATCCAAATCTTTTCATATTTTTAGTTTTTTAGGTTTATTCTAACGAGCAAAAGTACTATTTTTTCGATTAAATTCAAAATATACAACATTCATCCAATAGCACCCCTTATCTATTCATCAAACTATAATCATAGTCTTCAATAATAGTATCTGCATAATAAACTCTTCCGAAGCGGTCTGTAGCCTCTACACGGATAGCTGCGTTCTTGTTCTTCAGTTTATATTTATACAGATGGAAGCAACTTGTAAAGTAACTACTACGGCTACGATTTTTCACACCCACAAGGTATCCGACAGACCACCAATCCTGACTTGATGCCGTAGAGGGCTTTGTCGGGTTATCAATGCCCGTACCCTTTGTCGGAGTCTCCTTCTTATATGGAATTTTAGTCATCTGTCCACTATAAACGCCATCCTCATAGACTTTTACAGTCCAACTATCGTCAGCATTGAAAATATTGGCAAGTAGCACATCGTCTCCGTGTTGTTGAGCAAAGTACTCATACTTACCTCCACTGAGGTGGTTGCCACGATAGAGGCGAATTTGATAGTCGCGGTCATTCATACCCGTATTGACACCCTGATAGTACCAATTTGTAATCTTATTACCCTCAATATCGTAGACTCCATAGCCATTTGGAGTGCCGTCGCCATTGGTATTAGCGTGCCACCAAGCACCGCACACAGCACCGTGAACATGTTCATACACGCCACTTGAGAGCGTAGGCTCGTTACGAGTATAGTGGGTATGTCCCGCCATAATATGAGCCTCATTGTAGGCTGCCAGCAGGGCAATAACCTTTTGAACATTCTTATTCGTTGAGTTTACTAACGGAATATGCACGCAGAGAATTACAAGCTTATCTTTAGGGACAAACGAGAGGTCCTGCTTGAGCCACTCATACTGCTCATTGCTAAAGCCGAGTGAGTAGTCGCCACCCTTGCTGTTTGAGTTCCACAGCATATCGCGCATACAGACAATATGCGTATCGCTACGGTTCCACGAGTGGTTTATCGGACCGAAGATATCCTCAAAGAGCCGCTGCGCCTTGATGTTGTATGTAGACGAGGTCTCATCCGCCTCTATAGGAGCCGAGCCGTTGAAGTAGAGGTAGTCGTGGTTACCCATAGTCTGATAGATAGGTATGCCCATATTTGTAATAGACATATGCTCGCGCATATAAGGCATTTGCGGGGTCGTGTCGCTACTGTCGCCAGAGCTGACTATATCTCCAAGCGTAACGCCGTAACAAGGCACTCCCTTACTCTCTGCTAACGCCTTGATGTGAGGTACACTCTCCTTCTGGAAGCGTGAACGACCAGAAGAGTTGCTACACTGAGGGTCGGCAAGGCAGAAGAGCGAGAACTTACTCTCCTTAGTGCTCTTTGTCAGCGTAAAGTTGTACTCAAAGCGATTTGGATCGTACTTGATGTAGAAGTTTGGCTGACCCTTGTCATTAACTATCGTAGCGCAATCAGCGGGCAGTGAGTAGTATATATACCACGCATCTTGATGCGGAGTGAGCGAGAAACAACCCTTACTATCTGTCTGCACAACAGAAAATCCGTCTGATATACTAACACCCACAGCAGGGGTGCCGTCGTGATACTTCACAGTGCCCTTAGCAATGCTTCCGGGCTCATAACTCTCCTCCTCATCAGGCACGCCTTTGCTACTATAGAACTCACCCTGCTTAAGTTTCTCACGACTCTCAACCTGCACAAACTCCTCAACAGAGAGTTTTATCGTTTGGGCGCTACCAACCTTAAACTCTACATCTGGCGTATAACAGAAGGTAAAGACTCCATCGGTAGTCTCCACATCGTAGAGCACTCTATCTGACGAGTTTTTGAAATCAACAGATGCTATAGTTGCCCAGCCGTCCGTAGAGGTGCCTTTTGGTTGATGGACATATGTTAAAGTGATGCTCGATTTTGTCGGTGCTGTGATATATGGTGTCGCCGGAGTCACTTTCCCTAAACCGGCAATATTTGTCTTATCAGCACTCATTGTTACCGACTTTATAGCACACTGCTCAGGTACTGTAATATCAAAACGCACTGCCGAGGTTACAGCCGCAAAGACAAAGCTCTTACCATCTGTCGATGTGCCAAAAAGCGGCATCTTATCGCCCAAATCGGTTCCACGAACAGGCGTATAACTCTGTTCAACAGGAATGGTAAAATACAGGGCGTTGTTTAGAACTTTTACCGCCGAAGAGGGATAACCTCCATAAAGCGGAGTTTTGGAATTTTCCAACTTGCCCGAAAATTTAGCCTTAACACTACCGGCACCGTCAGCAATAGTAAAGACAGCGAGCCTGTTCATATCGGTAATCATTATCTTATCATCCTCACCCCAATAGGACTGAACCGAATTTGAAGTGCTCACAATAGTAGTTGTACGCGTAGTATTGTCAATACGAGCCTCAATAGAGGTAATGACAGTTGACTCCGGCGTTGGGGTTGGTTTTTCATTTGGGACTTCAATATCTGCACCATTGTCACAAGAGAGCAGCAAGGCAAATATTGCCAACAGATATAAAACTCTTTTCATAGTTAGGTCTGGTTTATCATGTTGCAAAGTTAATAAAAATTTGTATCTTTGCCTCGTTTTAGTCACAAACTTTACTCTATGAAAGCATTTATTTTCCCTGGGCAGGGTTCGCAGATTACCGGTATGGGAAAAGACCTATATCAGAATATCCCCGCCGCTAAAGAGTTATTCGAAAGAGCCAATGAAATTCTCGGTTTTAGAATTACAGATATCATGTTTGAGGGTAGCGCCGAAGAGTTGCGTCGCACAGATGTTACACAGCCTGCCGTATTTCTCCACTCCACAATCCTTGCAGCCTCATTAGGTATTACTCCGGAGGCTGTTGCCGGACACTCCTTAGGCGAGTTTTCAGCCCTTGTAGCTGCGGGAGTACTGAGTTTTGAAGATGGTCTTTCTCTTGTTGCAAAGCGTGCAGCTGCGATGCAGAAAGCGTGCACATCTAAACCTGGCACTATGGCTGCCGTTTTAGCGCTTGAAGATAGCATTATTGAGGATATCTGTCGTCAAACTGAAGGTGTTGTCGTTGCCGCAAACTATAACTGTCCCGGACAACTCGTTATCTCCGGAGCTATAGAAGCCGTGCAGGAGGCTTGCCAGAGGCTCAAGGAGGCTGGTGCCAGACGAGCTATGTTACTTCCGGTAGGTGGTGCATTTCATTCGCCACTGATGGAGAGCGCTCGTGCAGAGTTGCAGGAAGCGATAGACAATGCACAGTTTAGCACCCCTATCTGCCCTATATACCAGAATGTAGATGCTATGCCATATATCAACCCAGAACAGATTAAGGCTAATTTAGTAGCACAACTTACCGCCCCTGTCCGTTGGCGACAGAGTGTTGAGAATATGATTAAAGATGGGGTAACCTCATTTACCGAAGTAGGTTGCGGCACTGTATTACAGGGTCTTATACGCAAAATCAACAACAATATAGAGGTCAACACCATTAACAATCTTTAAGTTTTTTAAGATTTTTGGAAATTTTTTTAATAAAGAGTGGAATATTCCCACTCTTTTTTATTATATTTGTGGCGGTTAACAAATAAACAGGTGTAAAAATGAGTTCCCTAATAGATTTCTTCAACAATCAAGAGGTTGAAAATAAAGGTCTACTACAAAAGAATAATATCATCAAGCGCAACATCATCGCTTACATGGCGGTAAATGGCGAGTCGACACTTGCCGAGCTGACCAAAGAGCTAAGAATTAGCGTACCAACGATAACCAAGCTCGTGCAGGAGCTCTGCGATGAGGGTATTGTTACTGACCTTGGCAAGGTGGAGACACCTGGTGGTCGTCGTCCCAATGTCTTTGGACTTACTAACACGGCAATCTACTTTGCCGGCATAAATGTGGGTCGTGACCGTATGACCTTTGTTATCACAGACCTACAGAACAACATCATCAAGGAGGTGGTTGACGATAGCTTTGAACTCAGCGACCGCAACCAATGTCTTGACAAGATTTGTGACAACATCGACAACTTTATCAATACCTGCGGCATTGACAAGAGCCATATTCTGGGCATCGGCGTCTGCATTGTAGGTCGTGTAAATACGCACCAGGGTCGTTCGTACAAGTATTTTACAAGTGTCGAAAGCTCACTTCGTGATATTATTGAGCAGAGAGTAGGCATTCGCGTACTTGTAGAGAATGACACCCGCTCGCGTTGCTATGCCGAGTATACATACGGTCGTTCAAAGGATGAGAGCAATGTCCTCTATCTGCACTTAGGTTTAGGTGTAGCAATTGGTATTGTTGTAAATGGCAAACTGTTCTACGGAAAGAATGGTTTTGCGGGCGAGTTTGGACACATCCCATTCTTTGACAACGAGAAGATTTGCTTCTGTGGCAAGAAGGGTTGCCTTGAGACTGAGGTTTCGGGAATTGCTATTGAGGAGAAGATGAGCGAGCTTATTCGTGGTGGTGCAAACTCAATTCTTCGTCCAAAGTACGAGCGTGGCGAGACAATACACATCAACGATATCATCAATGCCGCTCGTAACGACGACAACCTCTCCATAGAACTTATCGAGGAGGCTGGCGAGAAGATTGGCAAGGCTGTGGCTATACTTATCAATATTTTCAATCCTGAGACTGTTATTGTCGGAGGCAACCTTGCTGCTGCGGGCGACTATGTAATGCTTCCTCTCAAGAGTGCCACAAATAAATACTCGCTTAACCTTGTATACAAAGATACCAAGTTCCGTCTCTCAAAGATGAGCGAGAATGCTCCAGCGTGGGGTGTAGCGATGCTTATCCGCAACCAGGTAATTGGCTTGTAAGATGGTTTTACAGGGTACAATTTGCAGACTGCGTAGTGTCGTCTCTTCGGATGTCGACACTATTCTTTTATGGGAGAACGACCCACAGTTGGCGCACTATAGTGACCCGCACCCACCATATACACGACAAGATATTGAGCAGTTTATCGCCAATCAGCAGTTAGGCTTTCAAGCCAATGGACAGATTAGGTTCATTATCGAAGTTGGCAGTCGTCCCATAGGAGCTATAGACCTATTTGATTTAGACGAAAAATGCGCCGAGGTAGGCATACTGATATACTCCGACAAGGATAGGCGCAAAGGATACGCTTCTGATGCCATACGGTGCATACAGAGGGCTGCACAGAGTTTGCACATCGAGCAACTTATAGCCAATATTGACGGACAAAACAGCGCGAGCATAGCTCTATTTACCAAAAATAGATTTGTAAAAACAGACAAAAACAGATACCTTTGTAATATGAAACGAATAGTAGCACCCTCAATACTCTCTGCCGACTTTGGCAATTTGGAGCGAGACACTCTTATGCTCAATCGCTCAGCAGCAGAGTGGGTACATGTCGATGTAATGGATGGCGTATTTGTACCCAATATTTCATTCGGGTTTCCCGTACTTTCGGCTGTAACTAAAATATCGACCAAAGTAATCGACACCCATCTGATGATATGCGACCCTATACGCTATGTAGAGCGTTTTGTTAAAGCTGGCTCACACTATGTTACATTTCATTATGAGGCAACAGAGGATATTGATGCTTGTATAGATGCCATACACAATGCCGGTGCTAAGGCGGGCATAAGCATCAAGCCGGCGACAGACCCTCAAGTATTGGAACCCTGGCTTAAGAAGCTTGATATGGTCCTGATTATGAGCGTCGAGCCAGGTTTTGGCGGACAGTCATTTATACCCAACTCATTAGATAAAGTGCGACAGCTCAGAGAGATGATAAATCACGCCCAAACTGAGTGTATTATAGAGATTGATGGTGGCATTTCGGCAAAAAATGCAGCTGAAGTATTTGAAGCCGGCGTTGATGTTGTTGTTGCAGGTTCAGCAGTATTTTGCGCTGAGAGTCCGGAGGATGAAATTGTAAAAATTCTTAACGCATAGCAGAATGATTTCTATAGATAGCCTCTCCGTAAGTTTTGGAGGTTGGTCGCTGTTTGACCAAATATCTTTCCTTATAAACCCCAAAGACCGCATAGGTTTGGTTGGAAAGAACGGAGCAGGAAAGACTACAATACTTAAACTTATAGCAGGTTTACAACAACCCACATCGGGAGCGGTAACCCGAAACGCTGAGTGTAGCATCGGTTACCTTCCACAACAGATGCAGGTTGCCGATACCACCACCCTACTTGCCGAGACTGCCAAAGCTTTTGAAGAGGTATTAACCATAGAGGCAGAGATTGAGGCGCTGACAGCAGAGATTGCAGCGCGTACAGACTATGAGAGTGAGAGCTATGAAAAACTGCTCCATCGTCTTAACGATGCCAACGACCGCTATCATATCCTTGGTGGCGATACGCGCGATGCAGATATTGAAAAGACACTGCTTGGTTTAGGTTTTCGTCGTGAAGAGTTTGACAAACCTACAAGTACCTTTTCGGGCGGTTGGCGTATGCGAATAGAGTTGGCAAAGTTGCTACTTCGCCGTCCATCAATATTTCTGCTGGACGAGCCCACTAATCACCTTGATATTGAGTCCATACAGTGGTTAGAGGAGTATTTGAAGAACTATAACGGCGCTGTACTACTCATCTCGCACGATAGAGCCTTCCTGGATAATGTCACTACGCGAACTATTGAGTTGTCGCTTGGTAAGATTTACGACTACAAAGTACCTTACTCGCAATTTGTTACCCTGCGTGCCGAGCGTCGCGCCCAGCAGTTGGCAGCATATCAAAATCAGCAGCGACTTATCGAGAAGAGTGAGGAGTTTATCGAGAAGTTCCGCTACAAACCTACTAAGTCTAATCAGGTGCAATCGCGCATAAAGCAGCTTGATAAATTAGAGCGCATAGAGGTCGAAGAGGAGGATTTGGCTACGCTGAATATCAAGTTCCCACCGGCACCGCGCTCCGGACAGATTGTTGCCGAAGTTAAGGAGGTAGGCAAGGCTTTTGGCAACCACAGAGTCTTTGCCGGCGCCGAGTTTACTATCACTAAGGGTGACAAAATAGCACTTGTCGGTAGAAATGGCGAGGGTAAGACAACCTTTGCACGCATACTTATCGGAGAGTGCGAACCGAGCGAGGGTAATATCAAAATAGGAGCCAATGTAAGTATCGGCTACTACGCACAAAATCAGGACGATTTGATGAATGGCGA
>JAZNTY010000198.1:0-23283 GCA_045592005.1 Alistipes sp.
CCAGCACCGCATATTCACGGGGAGATGTCGACACAGCGCCTTATGTGCGATGTTATCATCGCCCTGCTACCGGCTCTTATGGTCTCTGTGCGTGTGTTTGGCTGGAGCGTACTTGCAGTTACAGCCGTAAGCATTGCAAGCTGCGTTCTTATCGAGTATTTGGTACAGAAGTACCTTGTTAAGGGTCCCGCAACAGTGGGTAACCTCTCGGCTGTTGTTACAGGTCTGCTGCTTGCGATGAACCTGCCGGCAAATATACCACTCTGGATAGTGGTTATCGGCGCAGTCGTTGCTATCTGCGTAGCTAAGATGCCATTTGGCGGTCTTGGTAAGAATATCTTCAACCCGGCACTTGCTGCCCGCGTGTTTTTGCTTATCGCCTATCCGGTGCAGATGACCTCTTTCCCAACCCCTGTGCTTGAGGGCTTTGCAGATGCATACTCCGGTGCTACACTCCTCGGTGCAGCAAAGGGAGGTCTTGTCGACTATTCAGCCTTAGATATTACAGGTATGTTTACCGGCGCTATGGGCGGTTCGTTTGGCGAGATTTCAGCTTTGGCACTGCTCTTAGGCTTTGTATACCTGCTTATGCGCCGCGTAATTTCTTGGCACATCCCTGTGGCTGTTATCGGCACAATTATAGCCTTTAGTGCAATCTATGGTGCTACAGAGGGTGGCGAACTTGTATGGCAGATGCCTCTGTTCCACATCCTTTCTGGTGGTGCGCTGCTGGGTGCTATCTTTATGGCTACAGACTATGTAACAAGCCCTATGACTACAAAGGGTATGGTTATCTACGGTATCGGCATTGGAGTAATTACGATGTGCATTCGTCTGTGGGGTGCTTATCCAGAGGGTATGTCTTTCGCTATACTTATTATGAACAGCACTGTGCCTCTTATCAACAAGTATGTTAAACCAAAGCGTTTCGGCGCAGTAAAGTAGGAGGGCGATATGGAAAGTTCATTGAAAAATATGGTCTTGGTACTCTTTACCATTACCCTACTCTCCTCTGCAGCCGTAGGAGGCGTATATATGATTACTCAGGAGCCTATAGCCCAGGCAAAGCAGGCGGCGGTAAACAACGCTCTTAAGCAGGTGCTTCCAGCCTTTGAGACGACCACAAGCCAGACTATTGAGGTTGGCGCACTGCCTATAGTTGCACATACAGCGACAGTTGCCGACAAGACCGTAGGTTATGCTATTGAGAGTATCTCCAAAAATGGTTTCGGTGGCGCTGTACGCCTTATGGTAGGCTTTGACACCGAGGGAAATATCATCAATATCAATGTCCTTGAGCAGAAGGAGACCCCAGGCTTGGGTACAAAGATGGCAGACGAGGGTAATCTCCTTCACAGCTCTCTTGTAGGCAAGAACGCAGGCAAGGTAAACCTTACAGTCAAGAAGGATGGTGGCGATATAGACGCACTGACCGCTGCCACAATCTCTTCACGCGCCTATGCTGAGGCTGTGGCTGTAGCCTACGAGGCATTTAAGGTGGCTTGTGGCTGGCAGAGTGCCGCTGGCGATGTGGCTACGGGAGCAACTAAACAGGAGAAAGGAGGCGAGTATGAGCAATAAAATATCACTTATTTTGAAGGGTATCATCAAGGAGAACCCTACCTTTGTGCTTGTTTTGGGTATGTGTCCAACCTTAGGCACCACAACAAGCGCTATCAACGGCTTAGGTATGGGCGTGGCAACTATGGCTGTGCTGATTATGTCAAACGCCGTTATTGCGATGATTAAGAACCTTATCCCAGACAAGGTGCGTATTCCGGCATTTATCGTTGTCATAGCCTCGTTTGTGACCGTCATAGATATGCTTATGCAGGCATTTGTCCCTTCGCTCTATGCAGCCCTTGGCGTCTTTATACCGCTGATTGTGGTAAACTGCATCATCTTGGGTCGCGCGGAGGCTTTTGCATCAAAGAATGGCATCCTCGACTCAGCCCTCGATGGCGTGGGTATAGGTTTGGGCTTTACCCTCTCACTGACAGTTATCGGTGCTGTGCGTGAGATATTGGGTAGCGGCTCTATTTTCGGCTTGAGTCTCGGCATTAGCGACTATATGCCACTTGTCTTTGTCCTTGCACCCGGTGCATTCCTTGTGCTCGGTTTCTTAATGGTGTTGTTTAACAAATATCTGAAGAAGTAATGGAGTATTTTGCAATAATTATCGGAGCGATATTTGTCAATAATGTCGTTTTAGCTCAGTTCCTCGGTATCTGCCCATTCTTGGGCGTCTCCTCTAAGGTTGAGACAAGTATGGGTATGGGCGCCGCTGTAACCTTCGTTATGGCACTCTCGTCTATCGTTGTATGGCTTATTCAGGAGTATATCCTGGCACCTCTGGGCATTGAGTTTATGCAGACCATAGTCTTTATTCTGGTCATCGCTGCCCTTGTGCAGATGGTTGAGATTGTCCTCAAAAAGGCATCGCCGTCGCTCTATCAGGCGTTGGGTATCTTCCTGCCACTCATTACCACAAACTGCGCTGTGCTGGGCGTGGCACTGCTGATGGTGCAGAAGGAGTACGGACTGCTTGAGGGTCTTGTCTATAGCGTATCTACCGCCCTCGGCTTTGCCGTAGCACTCGTTCTATTTGCCGGTATGCGTGAGCGCCTTGAGTTTGAGGAGGTTCCAAAGGCATTTGAGGGTGTGCCTATCGCACTTATTACCGCCGCCCTGCTCGCTATGGCATTTATGGGCTTCAGCGGTCTGGTGTAGGCACTCATTAGTACCTAATTGCTTCGTTCTTTTATTCTGCTTACGACTCTTTACTACTCAACTTCTCGTTACATAGGAACCCCTATGCGCCTCAAACTTGAGTAGCAAATAGCCACAAATCAGAGCTAAAATTATCTCGCAATCAGGCACTAAAGAGTACCTTTATAACACTAAAGAGTACCTTTATATAAAAACATAAAAGATATCCGTAGTTTGTACTGCGGATATTTTTTTGTATATTTGTCTGACCAAAACCTATGACCTATGACAGAGAATATTTTAGAGCACTTCAGCACACAACTCTTCAAGAACTCATTTCGCGCAATGAGTGACCTGTACGAGTATCACGACTACATCGCCTATGGAGTTATTAAGGATGATAAGATAACGGGCTTTTGCAAAATCGTCTGGAATATAGAGTTCTCGTCAGTCTACCTGCCTCTTTCCCATATCCTTATCGGCATTGCAGACGAACAGTATAGGCGTAACTCGGACCTTGAGAGCGATGTACCGACAGTAAAATATGGCGTAGATTTGCTCTACCGCAGTGGCAAGATAGTAAAGTGCCACATAATGAAGGATAGCGAAGAGCACCTGCTTATCTCGCGCGACAATGATGAGCGCGTAACCTTTGTTGGCGAGCACATTTCAGCCGTGCGCAACGGCTTTGGCGTAGAGATTGTCTACACCGACACCAAAGATACTCTTCTCTACGGGTTCTGGGAGAGTGGTGTTCTGAGATACCGCCTCCAAAACGACAAGTGGATAGAGGCTTAATGTATTTTCACTCCCACGATAGTGCAAACCACCTGCACCATTATAAATAGGAGTATCGCCTTCCAACCACTGACCTTACAGCTCACAGCAAAGCCGTTATAGTTCCAGATATAGAACAGCACCAAAGTCACTATCGTCCACAAGCCATAGAGCGTTACCGGCAACATAGCGCTCAACGGTGGCTCTACCCCCTGCTGTACGGCGGCTAACATTATAGCTGTGCCCTGTGAGACGGCTGGAAGCAACATTGGAGCAATCATCATCAACATTATCAGCTGCGCAAAGGCTGTTGTGCCCAAAAGGTCGATAACGCTTACCTTCGAGCCGGAGAGCAGCAGTCCGCAGATATAGAGTAACATAGTGGGAACTATCCACCAAATAGTCTGCGCTCCAAGTACCTCCAAGAATGGAGCCTCTGCTATACCTATATGGATATAGCTGTCTTGTATCATCCCGCCACTATATAACATCAGTGCCGAGGCTACGATAAATATCATACCGAAGATAAGAGCCTTGCTTCCGGCGATACGATGAAACGGATTGAAGAGTGCTTTCATAACAAACAGATTTAGGGGTTAATAACTTCCTTTAACAAAGGTACAAATAATTCTCCGAAATAGCAAGAGGTTACCGTTCCCTATTTGCGCACCAGGCAAAGAGTCCCTGAGCAGCGAAGTAGGTCGACATAATCAGCACGCCGGCATAGTTCAAGGTGTCGACAAATTTATTCCAGGCGATACAGCTATCCGAAAAGACAAACAGCAGTGCCGCCACGATATAGAGAGTTCGATATTGTGTGCCGATATTAAATGCCGCGACCGACATTGAGGCTATTATTAACATATATATCGTGCAGGCGATTTTAAGGTTTGGAGCCTGAATATGGCTTACCACAAAGCCACCAAAGAGCAGCAGCGCCACCACCCACGCACCTGAGAGCAGCGCAGAGCAGAGATTGAATGGTTTACGGCGACGAGCAAAGGCTGCGATATAGGCTATATGAGCCACAGCGAAGAGGGTTATTTGCCATATAAAGAGGGCTCTTTCGCCCGCTAAGTCACCGGCAGCTGAGAGTAACAGAGCGCAAGCAACGGCTCTATTTGAGCTACAAAAGAGGGTTGCAACCCCTAAAAAGAGCACCGGAAGGGTCTTGGTTACATCTAACCACAGAGAGCCTTGACACCCCACAAAGTGTCGAGAGAAGTAGAGCGCCACAAAGAGCAGATATAGAGCTACAATAGCGTTACTACTCTTCAAAATACTTTTTGAGTTCATCTATGAAGTGTTGAGGAGCGCGACAAGGACGCATACGCTCCGTATTGACATAGCCTAAGACAGTTTTACCGGTATTGAGCAGTGTTCCCTGCTCATTATAGACCTCATACTCGACAATAGCACGCACCTGAGGCAACTCCTTTATTGTTGCACGGACAGTAAGCAGGTCGTCATAGTAAGCCGGAGCCTTATATTTCGACTCAACCTCAACAATAGGCATAACGATATTCAGCTGCTCCAACATTGTATACGGAAGTCCGATATGGCGAAACATCTCGTTGCGGGCAGCCTCATAAAAGACGATATAGTTGGCGTGATAGACAACGCCCATTTTGTCGGTATCGCGGTAGAGAACGCGAATTTGGGTATCGTGAGTAATCATAGTTCGATAATAACTTTTTGAGATTTTTGTGAACACACAACCCCACCTTCGGCGATAGAAATCATCTCCACAGAGCCATTGACCACAGCCCGATATTGTCCCGCAGGAGGCAGAAGCTTATATTCATCCGCAGTGATAACACCCATATCATCGCTCTGCGCCTGGATGATATACTTATGTCCCAATAGCCTCTCTACAGCCTCCATATCTCCACCCTCAAGGCAGGCGCGGATAACGGTAGAGCTGACTTTATGGCTCTCGACCCTCTGTTGCTCCACACGGGTAACGGTCAGCGTAGACTCTTGAGCCGTAAGGTAGTCATAGTCGCCCGACTTATTGTGTCCAAAGTGGTGGTTATAGCCGATAACTAACTCTGTAACGGCGAGCCTGCCTATAAGATAATGTTCGACAAACTGTTGATGCGATAGGCGACTGAACTGCTGGTCAAAGTGTATGACGAGCATAAAGTCTATACCCACGCGCTCCAATAGCAGAGCCTTCTCCTCCAAAGTAGTCAGCAGCTTTAGCCCCTGGTCTTGCTTGAGGGTAATACGCGGATGCGGCTCAAAGGTTATAACCATACTACTACCCTGACGGCATCTTGCCCGCCGAATAACGGTATCTAAGAGCACACGATGTCCTAAATGCACACCGTCATAGGAGCCGACAGTAGCCACGAGGTTATCTATCTTGGGCAGGGAGTCAAAGCCGTGAATTATCTGCATAACAGAGGCAGGAGCTATTGGTTATTTTCATTCTCCTCGGCAGCCTTGACAAAGTAGGCGACCTTTTCGAGGATGGTTGTGATATCGTAGTTCTCAACCACAATACCCTGCGGAAAGTTTAGAGGTGCGGATGTGAAGTTGAGCACCCCCTTGATACCGGCATTAATGATAGGGACTACCAACTCTGTTGCAGCCTTAGCAGGCAGGGAGAGGATGACGATGCTTATATCGTTGCTCTCCATAACGGTTTCAAACTCCTCCATAGCGTAGCAAGGGATATCGTCAATAGTTGTACCTACCTTTTGACTGTCGATATCAAAGGCGGCGGTAATCTTGAGTTTAAGTCGCTTGCTATTGAAGTATTTGGTAATAGCCTGACCGAGGTGTCCCATACCTATGACGGCGATATTCATAACATTCTCGCCATAGAGTATATTGTTTATAAACTCTATCAGCACAGCTACATCGTAGCCCTTTTTGGTATCGCTTGAAAAGCCTATAAGCATAAGGTCACGACGCACCTGCACAGCTGTGATGCCGTGTATGCCGGCAAGAACATGCGAGAAGATATGGGTAACGCCCTGGCGATGGTACTTAAGCAGCGTTCTGCGGTATTCGCTCAGGCGCTCGATAGTCTTTTCAGGTATGGAGGTATTGATATTGGACATACTATTGTGCAGTGATTGTAAAGTTATTGTGGTAGTTTACCCTAACCCACTCATCATTGACGCGCACCCTACTCTGAGGGTCGAGAACAAACCTATAAGGGGTTTGCAAAGGTGTTACACACTCCCCTTCAAGAGTTCCGAGGTTGGAGTAGAGGTTTTTGATAAATATTACCGCTGCATCGTAGCCTCGGTAGGCATAGAGTGTAGGCAGCGCACCAAATGCCTTGATATATTGAGCACCGAAGTTGCGTACAGCCTTATCGCTGCGGTCGATATGGTAGGTAGAGAGCATTACCATATTGTTGGTAAAGAAGAGTGAGTGGTCGAGGTTCTTATATCTGTTCCACTTATTATTACCAAAGACCACATAAGGCGCTGTTGGCACCGAGCGAGCCGAGAGAGATATATTTGCTGAGGCAAGGGCTGCCAATATGCGGTCCACCTCAACCTCAGTACCTGCCAGAACCACAAATACCGTCGACTCCTTACTATCTAACAGAGGCGACAAATCACTTGACGATGGTGGCACCTCAACCCCCTCAGCACGAGCCTTTTCACGCTTCTCGATAACCGATGGGTGCTCATACTCGTATTTATGCGTGGTATAAGGGATATTACCCATTACCTGCTTAACCTCAGTCTCAAAAGCGCTATCTGTGGTCTGCGATGTTATAAAGACCACCCTGCGACTGCCGTCAAAGAGCTCCCCGACCTTATCAAACTTAGTCTGTGGGCGTGGCGACATTTGAAAGAGGTTCTCGGCAGAGGTTTGGGTCAAATTTGGCAAAGGCGAGACCACCGCAATGCCCCTCTTTTCGGCATAGCGAGCCACAGGAATAAGGGTATCCTCATAGACAGGACCGACGATAAGGTTACACTGCTCCAAAGCTGCGGAGTCGATAATCTGGCTCACTTTATCTAAGTCGTGAGCTGTGTTATAGAGGTTTATATGGCTCTGTAAGCCCGCCATTCTCAGATGGTCTGCACCAAGCAAAAAGCCTTGATAGAAGTCTATATAGTTCTGCGAGGCTACACCGTTTTTGCCCAACGGCAGCATTAGTGCCACCTGAGCACGAATAGAGCTGTCGATACCTGTTGTACTAAGTGCCACAGCAGGCTCTGTAGAGGTGGTCTGTTCAGGCTCTGTTTGCGGAGCAGCAGGTGTTTGAGTAGGAGATGTTGGCACCTTGATAATAAGTCCCTCACGGATAGCAGTTGCAGACTTAAAACCGTTGAGCTTAAGCAGCGACTCAACATCAGCGCCAAAGCGGGAGGCTATATTTTCAGCCGTCTCGCCACTATGGACTAAGTGATATCGATAATCCTCGACAACGGTAATACTGCTGACAGCCTGACTATGCTCTTCTAACTCCTTTTTAGACTCAGCCTCAGTGGTTTGCCCTATCTCGCTACGCCTGATATAGATAGTTTGACCAACAGAGAGATGTGCCGGGTCGATATTATCATTATCGGCAATAAGGGTCTGCACCGATATCTCATAGAGTCTTGATATGGAGTAGAGCGTATCGCCCTTACGCACGATATAGCTCCTAAATTGGCGTTTGGAGCGCTTGTCAGCCTTCTGGTTCTTCGCCTTAGGTTCCTGCGGCTGCGGTATCTTAAGTGTTTGACCCGCCTTTAGACCCTCTGTAAGCACAGGGTTAACCTGAACAATCTGGTCTATAGTGACGCCAAAACGCTTAGAGAGCGAATAGAGGGTATCGCCCGCAACAACGGAGTATACCTGAAACTTGGTACCGTCGATATATACAATCTGCTCCTGAGTCTGTGCGGACAACACTCCCAGACCAAATATAAGGCTGAGCAGAACAACAACACTTCGTCTAATCATCAACTAAAATTTCCTATCTCTGAGTTTTATCTCGGTAATAATCTTCTTGGTGTACTGAGGAAAATCGCTCTTCATCATCCAATCGTAGTAACTTGGGTCACTCTTAAAGACTTGGCTAACGCTCTGCCCTTTATACTTACCAAAGGTAAAAATCTCTTCGTCCTTGTCGTTATAGGCTATACGACCGGCAAAATCGGCAGTCTGCCCCCTTGAGGAGTACTGTGCCAAAAAGTCGATATCGTTCTCCAAATCACTATAGCGCTCCAGCTGACCTAAAAGCACATGGTAGGTCGCCAAAGTATCAGCCTCTGCACTATGAGCCTCATCGCCCAAATCCTTTCCGCAGTAGAATTTATAGGCAGCCACCAATGTACGCTCCTCCTTCTTATGGAAGATATTTTGCACATCGACATAACGGCGTTTGCGGAAGTCTACATCGACCTCCGCACGCAAAAACTCCTCGACCAACACCGGCAGGTCAAAACGATTGGAGTTAAAACCTCCGAAATCGCACCCCTCCATAAAGGTCTTAAGCGACTTGGCAATCTGCTTAAAGGTCGGGCAATCTTTGACATCCTCGTCAGTGATATGGTGTACCGCCGTTGCCTCTGCCGGAATAGGCATTTGAGGGTTTATCCTGCGTGTTTTTATGGTTTGTTCCCCGTCTGGAGTGATTTTAACCATCGAAATCTCCACAATACGGTCACGCGAGGTGTCTGTACCGGTAGTCTCCAAATCGAAGAAAATAATCGGTCTTTTAAGGTTTAGCTTCATCGTTATGCGCTAATAATCATTGGCATAAGCAGCATCAGGGTCGATGTAGTCTGCTCGTCATCGTATACAGGCTTGAAAACGCCTGCGCGAGTAGAGTCTGCAAGCTCAACCAAAACGGTTGGAGTCTCAATATTGGAGAGTATCTCAACCAAGAATATAGACTTAAAGCCGATAGAGATTGGCGAGCCGTCATAAGAGCAGTTCAGGCTCTCATTTGCCGATACATAGAAGTTGACATCCTGAGCTGTAAGGGTCATCTTATTCTCAGCGATATCTAAACGGACAAGGTTTGTTGCCGAGTTAGCACATACTGCCACACGCTTGATACCATTCAAGAACTCAATACGGTCGATAAGTATCTTGTTCGGGTTGGCTACCGGAATTACGGCGTTATAGTTAGGGTACATACCCTCGATAAGGCGGCAGATAAGGGTAAAGTTCTTCAATGTAAAGACTGCATTGCTCTTATCGAAGCTTACAGTAACATCGTTCTCCTCCTTGAGCAGCATAGTCTTGAGCAGGTTTGCAGGCTTCTTAGGCAGGATAAATGATGCGCTCTGCTCACCCTCACGCTGCGCAGTATGCTTCACAAGTTTATGACCATCGGTAGCCACATAGGTTACGCCGGCAGTATCTAAATTGAAGTAGATACCGTTAATCATAGGCTTGAAATCGTCATCGGCAGTAGCGAAGATAGTCTTGTTGATACCGTTTACAAGGGTATCTACATCCAAAGTAAGTTCGACCTTATCCTCAGCTAAAGATTTGTTTGTAGGGTAACTTACAGGGTTGGCACCAGGAACTGATGAGCCACCACTATGCCAAGAGATTTTAATCTCCCAAGTATTCTCGTTTACATCAAGGGTAAGAGGCATCTCGGAGCACTCCTTAAGCACATCGAGCATAACCTTTGCAGGAGCGGCTACCATACCTTCGCGCTCAACATTCTCAACCTCAAGGCTGCCGGTAAGGGTTGTCTCTGCATCCGAAGCTGTTACGCGCAAAACGCCATCCTTAAGTTCCATAAGGAAATGCTCCAAAATAGGGAGCGAACTCTTGTTGTTGATAACTTTGCCCGTAATCGAGAGTACCGATAAAAGGGCTGAACTTGATACTGTAAATTTCATCTTTCTTTCTGTTTTATTTGTTTGTATTATTGTCCTAAAGTGTTGCAAGTTTATCGAGAGCAGAGGCTATCATCTGCTTAACAAAAGGTTTATAGTCCGTGCAGGCATCTAAAGCCACGCGCTGAGCTATAATGGTGCATATTGTAGCCGCCTTGTGTCCCATAAGGGCTGCCATTCCTGCAAGAGCTGAGCTCTCCATCTCGAAATTGGTAATTCTACGACCCTGATAGTTGAATGACTCAATCTTCTCATTCAGGCGCAAATCCTGAGGCTGAAGTCTTACCCAACGACCCTGTGGAGCATAGAAACCGGGTGCAGCGATAGTGATACCCGGACGGGTAACATCCTTAAACAGCTCAGCAAGGGACTTATCGGCATCCACGAAGTATGGTTTTGGCAACAACTCATTCCAACCGGTATGCTCCATAAAGGCGCGCTCTATATCCAAATCGCAGACATCATTTCTGCCGGCATAGTAGTTCAGCAGACCATCAAAGCCCACCGAAGTAGCCGAGAAGAGCGCCTCGCCAACCTTAATATCGGGCTGTAGAGCCCCTGAGGTACCTAAGCGCACCAAAGTGAGCTGCTTAAACTCCTCCTTAACCTGACGGGTAGCAAAGTCTATATTAGCAAGAGCATCGAGCTCGGTAACGCAGATATCTATATTACCGATACCTATACCTGTCGAGATAACGGTCATTCGTCTGCCCTTATATGTGCCGGTAACGGTCTTAAACTCTCTGTTGGCTGCCTCGCACTCTATGGAGTCGAAAAATTGAGCAACCATAGCTACACGACCAGGGTCGCCGACCAACATAACGATATCGGCAATTTGCTCTGGCAACAGATGTAAGTGAAATATCGTACCATCCTCATTAATAATGAGTTCCGATGCCGGTATAATTCTCTTTGCAGTCATAATAGTCGTTTTTACATTAGTTTATTGTTGGATAATTGGCATAAAAGTAATATATTTACCTCGTATTTCAAAAATTTTGCTAAACTTTTTTATTTTCAATAAAAAAAATATGACACTCATTAAGTCCATATCGGGCATTCGAGGAACCATAGGTGCTCAGCCCGGCAACAACCTAACACCTATCGACATTGTCAAGTTCACAACAGCCTATGCTCGCTTTATGGCTCAAAAGCATAACGGCAAACGACTACGAATTGTTGTGGGCAGAGATGCTCGAATTTCCGGCAAGATGGTCAATGACATTATTCAAGGCACATTGCTTGGCTGCGGCGTGGATGTGATAAATGTAGGGCTCTGCACTACACCGGGCACCGAAATGGCTGTAATAACATATCAGGCAGATGGTGGTATTATCATCACAGCTTCGCACAACCCAAAGCAGTGGAATGCAATGAAGCTGCTCAACGAAAAGGGCGAGTTTTTGAATGACACTGAGGGTAAGAGAGTTCTTGAGCTTGCCGAGGATGACAACTTCGATTTTCCTGATGTAGACCACTTGGGACAAATCATCTCGACAGAGGAGTTTAACGACAAGCATATCAGTCAGGTATTAGCTCTGCCACTTGTCGATATTGAGGCTGTGCGCGCAAAGAGGTTTAAGGTAGTATTGGATGCCGTAAACTCTGTAGGTGGCATTGTTATGCCTAAGCTTTTGAAAGAGCTTGGTTGTCAGGTTATTGAGCTCAACTGTGAGCCTAACGGAGTCTTTGCACACAATCCGGAACCGCTGCCTCAAAATTTGACAGAGATTTCTAAAGTTATTGTCGAAAATGGCGCCGACTTAGGTATTGTTGTAGACCCCGATGTGGACCGACTTGCCTTTGTCAATGAGGATGGAACGATGTTTGTCGAGGAGTACACTTTGGTAGCCGTTGCCGACTATATTTTATCTCAGCAGGTGGGCAACACCGTATCCAACCTCAGCTCATCACGCGCATTAAGAGATGTGACCCTTGCGCACGGAGGTAGTTATACTGCCTCAGCTGTAGGAGAGGTAAATGTTGTTGAGAAGATGAAACAGACCGGAGCCATTATTGGCGGCGAGGGTAACGGTGGAGTGATATATCCGGAGCTGCACTATGGTCGTGATGCTCTTGTGGGCACTGCCCTATTTTTGACCTATTTAGCTAAGAAAGATATGTCGATGACAGCCCTTCGTGCAACCTATCCGGCATACTACGCTTCGAAGAATAAAATCGAGCTAACACCGGCTATTGATGTAGATAAAGTATTACTCGAAATGAAGGAGCGTTACTCCTCTGAGAATGTGAACGATATAGACGGAGTGAAAATTGACTTTGCCCAGAGCTGGG
Organism: Alistipes sp.; assembly: GCA_045592005.1. Classification (GTDB taxonomy): domain Bacteria; phylum Bacteroidota; class Bacteroidia; order Bacteroidales; family Rikenellaceae; genus Alistipes. The sequence continues at coordinate 12,603 of JAZNTY010000198.1, forward strand.
TACACCTACGCAAGTCGAATACCGAGCCTATAATTCGCATATACACAGAGGCAAAATCGGCTGAAGAGGCGGAGGAATTGGCGCAGCGTTTTATTGCAGAAATTAGCGAAATTTGTAACCTATAAAACTTCAACATTATGACTAAAGTTCAAGAGTACATTCAAGCCAACAAGGAGCGTTTCTTAGAGGAGCTATTTGAGCTTCTGCGTATCCCTTCCATAAGCGCTGTTACAGAGTACGCTCAGGCTCGTCAGCGTTGTGCTGAGCATCTATGTGCAGCCCTTGTAAAGGCTGGTGCAGATAGTGCCGAAGTGATTGCTACCGAGGGTGCCCCTATAGTATATGGAGAGAAGATTATCTCGCCAAAAGCAAAAACGGTAATGATATACGGGCACTATGATGTTATGCCCCCTGAGCCGATGAACGAGTGGACTACAGAGCCTTTTGAGCCCGTTATTAAAGAGGGCAGAATATATGGTCGCGGCGCTGATGATGACAAGGGTCAGTCCTTTATGCACATAAAGGCTTTTGAGGCTATGTGTGCCACAGACTCGCTACCTTGCAATGTCAAATTCCTGCTTGAGGGCGAGGAGGAGAGCGGCTCTACACAGATAAGCAAGTTCTGCGCAGCAAACAAAAAGATGCTCAAGGCTGATATTATATTGGTATCTGACACCTCTATGCTTAGTCTTCAGACCCCTTCTATAACTTGCGGACTCAGAGGTCTTGCCGGAGTAGAGGTTTCAGTATCAAATGGTGCCGCAGATTTACACTCAGGCATCTATGGTGGCGCTGTGCACAACCCTGCCATGGTACTATCGAAGATGCTTTCACAGATAGTTGATAGTCAGGGACATATAACCATCCCCGGCTTCTATGACGATGTTCGCGAGCTGAGCGTAGACGAGCGCAAGGCACTCAATCGCGTTCCATTCTGCTCCCGCAAGTACAAGGCTTCCATTGGTGTAGGCGCTACAGCCGGCGAGGAGGGTTATACCACCTTAGAGAGGGTTGGTGTGCGCCCTACATTTGAGATAAACGGTATGTGGAGCGGCTATACAGGCGAGGGCAGCAAGACCATCATTCCTGCCGTAGCGAGTGCTAAGATAACGATGCGTCTTGTCCCTTATCAGACCCCTGACAAGATTACAAAGCTCTTCAAAGAGTACTTCAAAACACTTGCTCCAAAGGGTATAAAGGTCGATGTACGCCCTACTCACGGAGGTATTCCTTATGTATCGCCAACAGATATGGCTGCATATAAGGCAGCAGAAAAGGCTATTACCGAGGTCTTTGGCAAGCGTCCTGTTCCGGTATATTCGGGAGGTTCTATTGGTGTTATCAGCTGCTTTGAGCAGGTATTAGGTATCAAGTCAATACTTTTAGGTTTTGGACTATCAAAAGATGCCATACACTCGCCAAATGAGAGCTACGGGCTTGACCAATTTGAGCTTGGGCTAAAGACTATTCCGTTGTTCTACAAATACTTTGCATAATGAAAAGGCTATTAACCCTAATACTTACATTAACAGTTGTTGTATCAGCCACTGCAACACCAAAGGCAACAAAGATTAAATCTCCAAAGGGCACAACCCTTACCGGCATTGTACGATGTTTAGACAAGCCTATTGAGGGAGTAGCAGTCTCTGACGGCGAGAAGGTTGTTTTGACCGACAGAAATGGTGTATACAACATCTGTTCGACCAAGCCTCATAAGATGGTATTTATCACTACCCCATCGGGCTATCAAGCGCAGATGATAGACAATGTGCGCCCAGGATATTGGAGAAGGACTATCGAGAACCCCAAAAAGCGAGAGCGTTTTGATTTTGAGCTTACAGCCATAGATGACAGCAACTTCTCGGTCGTAATGATGTCCGACACGCACCACTGTATGGACCCTAAAAAGCAGGATGACAAATACTTTAGAGAGTGGGTTATGCCGGCTCTTAATAAGGCTAACGCTGACGCCCAAAGTGCCGTCTTTGCCGTTAGCTTAGGCGATATTACCTGGGACCGCTTTTGGTATGCCAATGGTTTTGATATTGAGAGCGTACCACAATATCTTACAAGTTGTAACTTCCCGATGCCTTTTTACTGCGTACACGGCAATCACGACTACGACCCATCTGTACCAGCAACAGACAACCCGAATACAAATGCTATACAGCGTTTTTGCAACACCTTTGGACCAACATACTACTCTGTAAACAGAGGCGCCGTTCACTTTGTTTTCCTCGACAACATTGTCTACAAAAATGAGGTTAAAGAGGGACAAAAGAGCGCAAAGGGTGTTGTGGGTAGTCGCAACTATGACCTCTATGTTGACGATGCTCAGTTGGAGTGGCTCAAGAATGACTTGGCTTTGGTTGACAAGCATACGCCTATTGTTGTATGTATGCACGCACCACTGTTTACCTACAACGGTTCAGGCGAGCAGGTATACAGCTTTACAGAAGAGAAGAGCGAAAAGCTGGTATCGTTACTCAAAGATTTTGAGTCGGTTAGAATATTTTCAGGGCACTCACACCGCACGATGTCTTTTGTGCATCCGAAGTATCCTAACATTGTGGAGTACAATGTCACATCTGTGGGTGGCGACCTATGGAATACGCCTGCAAAATACAATATGAACATCGGCGAAGATGGTGCTAACGCAGGCTTCTACCTCTGCACATTCAAGGGAAAGAGTTTCTCTAAGCGCTGGTATTCAACCTCGCCATCTGTAGATTTACCACTGCGTGTGTATGATATGAACCGCATTGGTAGGATGTATGCCCATAGCCCTATATTACAGAAGCTATGTGCCCTACAGAGTCGCCAAACAAACTATGCAGAGCCTCAGTATAGAGATTATGTATACATCAACTGCTGGATATGGGAACAGGGCTGCAAGCTCACAATTACTGAAAATGGCAAGGAACTGGCTGTAGAGAAAGTTACCGACTCAGACCCTTTTGCAGCGTCTGCAATATTCGCCAAATCATCTCTACGCGATGCTACTAAGGGCTCTAAAAAGACCGACAGGCTATCTATATCGGCTAATATGTTCCGTGTCAAGTGTTCCGACTCAAATACACCGTTAGAGATATCATTAACCACTCCTGACGGCGCAAATTACACATTCCCCTATAGGCGTTAGTCCATAGGCAAAAAGAGAGAACAACCGCTTTCAAGCAAACTTGAGCGGTTGTTCTTTTTTTATGTATAACAGTTATTGAGCCGGTGTGAGAACTATCTCACTCATCGTATACAGAGCATTGAGACTTGGTACTTTGCACTCATAGACCTTTTTAGTAGTAGGCTCGATATAATCGAACTCCACAGCATCAGTAAACCAATTAAAGGAGTACTCGCTACGCAGGTTGAGTGTAAAGGTCCCATTTTCGCCCACATTCACGCTACCGATACGCACGCCATCCGAAGTACGAGCAAAGGCTACAAAGGCATACTGAGGAACGATGGTTGTAGTAGTACCATCATTGACCTTAAGAGTGCCGGTAATGAGCGAATTGGTAATCTTAAAGGTCTTGTCGTAGAAAACGACCTTCTCCTTATCCGAACTCAAGGTAATAGTACCGGCGCTTGTAACAGTGTTGGTCTTGAAAGGTATAGTCTTTCTGTCGCCAACCTGATTAGCTCCCGAAGCGTCAACATTGAGTACTGTGCCATAGCCAAACGCCTGCTCAGCAGCGCGGGTAGCCTCAACGGTATAGACAAATCTGCCATCACTCAACTTACGCACCTTGCTGCCATTGATATTATACTCAGCAAATCTTGACTCATCAAGGTCGAGCATAGGAGCATCGATATAGATATCGAACGACTCGCCAAATGGGTCCACGCTCTTACCATCTGAACCCTGGAAGGAGGTTATCTCAAATGAGATATCAATATTTTGGTTTGGCTGATAGCTCCATTCAAGATTGCTAACGCTCTCCTGCTGAGCTGTAGCATACTCACCCTGACCGTTAATTTGCGCTGCAAAGTGGAATGGATGGTAGTTTGCCAACTCAAAGATAACAGAACGGTAGGTATTACCCGTATAGTTTGCCGGTGTTGTGCCCTCCGGAGCCGGAATAGCGGTTTGGCTAAGGTTATTATTGGAAGCCAAGCGGACAATATCGGCGCTGACAGGGGTATTGGTCTTTAGATGGATAGTATATTGACCAACATTCGGAGCAACTCTCTCTGGCTCTTTAATCATAAACATAAATACACGACCATTTGTCGACTGCTGCCAATATTGGTCTGAGACAGAGTAGAAGAGGGCATCGTGGTCATCGTGACCCTCAGAATAGAAGTCCAAAGACTTAGAGTAGACAAGGAACTCATCATTAGCAGATACATTGACAGGAGTATTATCAGCCTTATTAATCATCTGCATATCGAAAGTCACAGGGGCATTGCGCTTCTGTGGAACAAGAAGGTAGTAGATAACCTCATCATCCGGCACTTCAGCATTTGGGTCATTGACAGTATCGCTTGAGTAGGAAAGCAGCCCCTCAAGAGTGATAGCGCGCTGATGGTCGGTAAAGGTAAAGTACTTAGTGAGTGTTTGGAAGTAGTCCGCCTCAAGAACAACAGTCTGAGACTCATCCTTAGGATGTGTCAAAATGGTATGGAAATAGAGGCGCTGAACACCCGGCTTATCGACAGTATAGACATACTTGTAACCATATTCGTTATCTGCACCATACCCCTCATCGCCCTTGCGGATAACGGGCAGGTTCATACCCGATGCAGAACGGACATCAAGGCTATTGACCGAGATAAGGACATTGAACGGATAGAGCTCCTCCGGGCAGGTCTCAGGGACAGTAAACTTAATGGTCACAAACTCGCCCGTAGTACCACCATAAACCTGGGTACCAACCCACGCAGGGGTAAAGAGTTGCGTTTTAATAACGATAATATCTACTGTACGCTGCAAACGACCCTTCTTGATAAGCAGAGTACCTTGCTGGCGTGTAGGGTCAGACATAGGCAGAAGCTGCAAAGTGATTTTACCATTACCCGAAGCATCAAAAGTTCTATCGGCAAACTGATGGTAAGCCACCGTATTATCGCCAACCCACGAAACTTCAGCATCGCTCAAAGCTGCCGAGCCCTTAGACTTAACAGAGTAGGTAATATCGAGAGTTTTACCCGCATCAGCCTCATTGAGGACAACATAGGTTTTATCAACAGTAAGGATATAGTCATCATCCTCAATTTCATTGACCCACGAAGCTACAGAGACCCATACATTGTTGGATGCCGGCGCCACAAGTGCCTCAGAGAAGGTTGATTTGCCATAAGAGAGCTTACCTACGATATTGATATTGTAGGAGTAGTTACGGCGCACAAGAATACGGTCGCCATTTTGGTCGATAAGCACTACGCGATAGTAGAGCTGCTGCTCAGAACCAGGAACGCTACCCTTGATGATAATAGAGACCGGATGCTCGTCATCATTTTCACTCTCAAAGAGATAATCTTCGGTCTTGGTATCGATATCTGTAATATCGGACATCAGGGACTTATTACGAGGCATAGTCACAAAAGGCTCAGAACCGGGCCATACAAAGCCCTCGGTAGAGTGGAATGGTGCAACGGTACCAAAAGCCTGGCGGTTAGTGGTTACAAAGCCTATAACATTAAGATACTCCGAATTTGGGTTTGCAATGGTAATCTTCGCTTGGTTACGAAGTAGCTGAACACCATTTGGCAAAGACTCAAGTTGCTGCCTAAGCTCCGGAGCGCCTGCACTCTCGTCCTTAACAAAGCGTGCCCAATAAATCATCATACCCGAAGCACCCTCCATAGCAGCGATAACCTCAGCCTCACTCTTACCGCGGAAATTACTCTCATCATAGAGATTTGGGTTCTGATTGGCGATAAAGTGAATACGATGTGTCTCCTCAGGGATAGAAGCCTTAAACATACCGCTGGTAGTACTATCTGCATCAGGGGTAATGGTTGCATTTACGGTAGTGATAAACAGACCATAATTACTGAAACAGAAGAGTGTCATATTCTGGATATCGATACCATCCGGGTCTACGGCACGAACATTGACATTACTAAAGCCCTCAGGAGCTGCCTTAAAGGTAATATCCACATATCCGTCAGGGGTAGGCAGCGGCTGCTCCATATCCCAATCTTGAGAGCAGGAGATTAACCCAAAGGTTGCCAATATTGCTGTAATATAGAGAAATCTTTTCATATCTGTAGTTGTTTTTTACAATTAGTAAGCATCGCGTACGCAGCGTACAGAGTAGGAGGTTCCTGAATAGTTTGTTGCCGATGATACATTATCATCATTCTTAGTATTGAATGTTCTGCCGCTCGCCGACTCGTAGAATACAGCATTGAGCAAGTAATCAATAGCATCAGCACTCCTTGAAGCTGTCCCTTGCAGGTCCATAATAATCTGCAACTCAGCAGTAGTTGGCAGTCGCCAATCGTCGAAAGTAACAGGGTTGCCGTTACTATCCTTATAGACCTCTACATACTCGCGACAGTGGTCTGCAAATACCTGATGGCGGTCTTCGTTATCTGTTACGACCATTCCAATATTGTTGCCCGTAGTTACAAAGCCCAAACGAGATGCAATCATAAACGATGGCGAAACAAGTTTAGCGTTATCTGCCCCATCATCGGTAACATTATCCGTAATACGAGGACGACCAACTACATAGTCTGCCGATGTTGCAGTCACACGCACATGGTACATACGGCAGTTCTGGTATCCGTAATTAGTTTTACCCGCCTCAGTTGCTGCACTTGAGTTTCCCCAACTATAGTAGTACAAATAGGACTTACCCACATTATCTCCTGATGTTTGCGGGTCATCAGCCACCTTTGAGCGCCAGAAGTAGTTGTCACTATCATTATACACATATTCGCCGGTCCATTCGTAATTAGGGTTCCAGAATGAGCCTGTATTGGTCGAGTCAAGACCAACCCTGACAATATTATTGCCCCTATATTGGAAGGTTGTAGGCTTACTGTCTGTGGTCTTAAAGTCATCACGATAAGAGTACCAACCCACAATATTTGTTACATATATAACAGGATACTGAATAACCAAAACATCCTCATACAACTCCCCGCTATCGTGTCTGCCATTATTGTTATCATCGTGATAGATACGCATCTGGATATAGCGGATAGTATTATTAACAGGCACATCGCTATTAACCTCAATATTTCCCGCCAGCTCAGCAAGTGGGGTTGCACTGATGTTATAGTTAGAAAGATTGGCAGTAATATTCTGTGTCTGACCGAACTTGTCGATGTAGTAGACATTGGTAATATCGATAGAGACAGGGTCTGATGAAGCAAATACCAGAGTCTCAGCATCTGTAGCCACATTATGCATCTCCATCTGCTGGCGATTGACCTTTAGGTACTTAGGACCAGCCTCGCCTCCTACATCTATACTCTGAGAGACCCAATCCACAACACTATATTTCATATCCTGCAACATTACAGGCTCAGATATCTCCTCAGCACCAGGGGCGTTGATAGTAGCGGTAACATAGTAGATATGGTTGCGCTCAAAGGCTCCCGTTTTGCTGAGCTGAAGCTGGTAGTAGCAGTTTTCGTAATCGACAGTCTCCTCAACGCCTGTAGTTTCATTGATAGCGGTATAGGAGAGAGGAATATTTACGATGAGTGATGTACCGCGCTCAAAGAAGCTCGCACCTGCACGGTCGTGGCTATAGAAGTAGCCCGTAACAGTAACGGTGGTATTATCAGAACTCCAATTAAAGTACTCACAACTTGTTTTATCAGGCGTACGCAGCGATGCTGAGTGGGTATACTCCGACACCACCATAGTGTTATAAGGCATATTGCGGAAGTAGTAGCCGGCGTGGTAGTTATACTTAAACTCCACCTTATCGCCCTGCTTAAGGGTTACAACAACCTTAACAGCAGCACGACGCAAAGTACAAGAGAGATGAGTATCATCCGACTCAACGCCGTTATTAATCTCTACAGCATCCTTAGTGGCAGGCTCTGCAATATTTGATGACAAGTATGCCTGACCATCCATCAAAAAGTGTGACGGAGCACCTACAATATCGGCATCAAGACCGGTTTGGTGGATGCGTTCATCGGTCTGGGTAAGCAAGAAGAGTTCATCAATAGAGGTAAGCGTTGCAAAGGTAGTCTCATTCAAGGTACTATTTGCCACAAGGTAGACATTATACTTCGCATTTACCGGAAATTCGTTACGAGTCTTAGAGAGGGTTATCTTGCCCGCAAATGTTGCAGCAGTGACAACGCGCTCATGATGATAGAGAACATCTGACTCGTCAAAGAAAAGCACATCGATATGCGATATTGCAGCCTCATAGTCCACATCTGCGACAGCTCGCGTAAGCGCCTCGGAGCGAATTTGCAGCTCTATAGCCCCAGATTGAGTGAACGGAGGAGCTACCTGAGGCTCGGTGGTACAAGAGAGCACAACCAGCGCCACAGCTGTCGAGAGTATATATATCAACTTTCTCATATTCAAAGTGTGTTATTTAGTTCTGCGTAATCTCAATAATCTTAGGGTCTGTACCGCTATTTTTCCAAGCAATAGCGTCGCTCTTACCATTAATAAAGAGGTAGAGAGAGGTGCTGGCATTCATCCACGATGCAGTGTAGGAGATACCAAACTTAACTTTATTGCCCACAAGGTCCGGATTGAGCGGCACAATCTTAATATTGTACCAATCTGCACCTGCAACAAACTCGGCAGGGTTTGTGACGCGAACACCATTCTTGTAGACTCTAATCTCATAGTCAGACTCGGACTGAGTGAAGGTTGGCACCCACTGATGTCCTACAGGCGCACTGATATGGAACCAGCCTGAGAAGGCTCCAGCCTCATCATCGGTAGCGTTATAGCTCATTGTAGGCTCAACGGTAATAACTTCAAAGAACTTTGAGTTGTAATACCACTCGTCCGGCAAAATTGGGTTATGATATGTAGGATATGCAAACTCGCCATAATCCCAAGTACCACCCTCATCCCAATCGGCAACCTGATAGTCAATCTCCAAACCACCGGCAACACCTATGATATTGAACTTATAGTAGTGGTTACGAACAATATTATAGGCTGTACCTCCTGAGAGCGCTCCGTCAACATAGTTACCAAAGCTAAGGGCATCCTTAAACTCATAGAGGTTATCTGAACTATCGCGCAAGGTTACAGACAGCTTTGCAGCCGGAATAAGGCTATCAAAGTTATTATAGTCAGGCAGATAGATTACTGAGGAGGTCGACGAAACCGCCGTAAACTCAATACCACCCTGCGGATAGATAACCGAACGATACTCATTGATAGAGTTCTCGCGGTTTAAGGTTGCGCTATTGGTCACTGTATCCCAATTATTAGGCAAGCAGTAGCCGTAGTGGTTGATAGAGTTAACGGTAACCTTCTCAATATGATAATCCGCCATTGCCGGAGCTAAGTTAACCTCAACTTTAGCAAGAGCACGGAGGAGGTGGATAGTACCGATATCCTGATTGCCGACTAACGAGAGTGTAGACTCTGTTACGCCCCACATAGGGATTGCGCCATTAGGATACTGAGCTGTAGTATACTCAAAACTCAAATTATCTGATGCGGTACCCGGAGGACAATTTGCGTAGACCATAATCTTATACTGCGCATTGGCTGTAAGGTTAAGGTTTGTCACTTCGCCAACGAATTGGTAGACATTGTCGCTCACATTCCAATGTATAAGATTTGAAACCTCGCCGATATAGCTATTATCGGATGCATTATGGATAGCTACACGCAACCCATTGAGGCTAATCATATTGTCAAACGAGGTGCCAATGGTCGAAGGGTAGTTATCAGCCCAAGTAGTTCGAGTATTTGGAGAGGCAACAGAGAGACGAAAGGTTATTCTCTGGTCCAAATCGACACATTGACCATCGTCATATATAGAGCCACACGCAACAAACAGAGTTGCCCAGACTCCTATAAGGATGTATGTAAATCTGTTGTGCATATTTGCGGTGTTTATATGGTTTGATTATTAAGAACTACTCTCCACGAGTTGATGATTATCTGGCTGGACATCCACTTGCCATTATGGAGGAAGAAGGTCATATTATACTCATCCTGACGGTCAAGATACTCCTGGTCATCCATAGTGCGGTTGTAGTTACCCTTAACTAAGAGTGCATAGTCGATAATAGGCACCGAGAGTACCCTCTCGCCTGTAGCCTTATTACTAACGACCAAAATAGGTTCGTGGTCTGTCATCAGGCGAGAGGTGGTAAGCTCTGCCACTGCTACAGCGACCTTATCGGCACGAGTAGACTGAATTTCAGCATCTACATCTACATAACCGGTGGTAATATCCCACGGACGATATGAGATTTGCTCATCGGTAAGTACCTTATTGTCATAGTCCATAAAGCCGTTGTTATCAACGATAGCAAACTCGAAGTTGTCGATATCCATATCGCTTACCTGAGAGCCATCCGACCAGGTCTGCTGGAGGATGATACGGAAATTGTTAGTATTCTTTGTCAACGAAACAACCTCAGTATGCACACCCGCCTCGTCTGTATAGTCAATGCGCTTAAGACCGTGAAAGAGAGACTTAAGGTCCTTATCTACAAAGGCTCCATTTGCGCTGCTTTGACGCGACATCTTACACTAAGTCGGAGGCCAAGCGGTCTT
>JAZNTY010000199.1:0-4648 GCA_045592005.1 Alistipes sp.
TACCAGAACTGACCTTAATAATGCAGCTGAGAAGAATTTGCATATCAAGGCTTTGAGTGGCGTTGTTTTGGGTAGTAATAATCTGGTTACATACTCTGTTGAAGAGGATGTTGAGGCTATCACTATTGACGGCGATGATAATACCGTCTGGGGCGATTATGAGGTTATTCTTGAGAACTTGCCATCGGGAGGTGTTGTTGCCATTGGCGGTGGTCGCAGTTCGGCAACCGCTTCCAACCGCTTCCAACTTGATGATGTGCGTATAACCGTTTTGTCTGTTGGCGACTATGTAGTGCCAGATGGTGTTAGAGGGGCTATTGGTGGAACGATAACATACTCAGACGGTACGGCGGCAGCTGGTATATCAGTCTCCGATGGATATGCTGTTGTTCAGACAGATGTAAATGGTAAGTATACAATTAGCCGTCCGCATAATGATGCTTGGTATATATATTACTCCATTCCGGCAGATTGTCAGGTTAATATCAACGGGTACGGACAACCTTGCTTCTTTACTAAGTATGATAAGAGCATTTCAACCTATGACTTTACACTCACAAAACTTGCCGGTGGAAAGGAGACAAACTTTGCCCTCTTCTGCCTTGCAGACCCGCAGTGTCATAGTTCAAGGCGTGATACTCAGGTTAAGGCGGATGAGTATCGCTTCAATAACGAGTCTGTACCTGCTATTAAGGCTCATGTGGCTGAAAAGGGGGTGCCTTGCTATGGCGTAACGCTGGGCGATATTGTCTATTCTGAGGGCTCTCGTAATTCGTCAGGTAATATGTCTAAGATGCGTAGCCATATGGCTAAAGATAATATCGGTATGCCTATATTCCAAACTATGGGAAATCACGACTATACATATTTCTATGGTTCGAGTAGACCTCTTAATGCAGATGCTACCTCTTCGACCTATAATATCAAGGCGCAAAGAGCCTTTGAGGAGTGTTTTGGTCCTATAAACTACTCCTGGAACCGTGGCGATGCTCATATTATTTGTATGCGTAATATGCAGTGGACTAGTAATACCGACGCTAGTAAGTATACCTCTCCTGCATTTACAGATGAACAGGTCGAGTGGCTTAAACAAGACCTTTCGTTTGTGCCAAAGGATAAGCTTGTAATCTTCTGTGTCCATGTGCCAATTCTTAATAAGACTGCTGCGGTAATCAACCTGCTTAAGGTCTATCCAAACTGCCATATTATGTCGGGTCATACCCACTATATGCGCAATGAACCTACAAGGTCCGGCGGTATCTATGAACATGTGCATGCCGCGGTTTGTGGTCAATGGTGGTGGTCTAATATTAATGGCGACGGATGTCCAAATGGCTATGGAGTATATGATATTGTGGGTAATACAATCAAGAATTGGTATTACAAGGGCGTAAATGAGGGTATGAACGACCGCGATTATCAAATACGACTCTATCGTGGCGACCTTATTTGTGGTGGTTCGCGCATATATTTTAATATGCAACACGGTAACGATGTGATTATCGCCAATGTCTTTAATGCCGATAACGCTTGGAGCGTTAAACTCTATGAGGATGGCGTCTATTCAGGCGATATGGAGCTTATTCCGGAGAAAAAATATTCTCCAACAAGTTCAAGTTATCCAATATCTACAAGTAGCCCTGTGGCTGTGCCAACAGACTCTGGTCAGGATTGGTGGGCTATAGGTTATCATATCGGCGTTAGGGGTAGAAGTGGAACAAGTGGCAGCTACCATACCAACTGCTTCCATATGTATAAATACAAACTCAAAAACCCTAATGCCAAGACTATTGAGGTTAGGGCTACCGACCGCTTTGGTAGAACCTATACCGCCACAGATGTGCTCTCTAATACCGCAAGTGGCTCGTATAATAGCGCAATATATGCGGGAGTGCCTTGGATTTATTAGTCTGAATACTGTATAAAAAGTAAACTGTCCGTCCGTCCATCTCTAAGTATTTGAACGGACGGATACTCTTTTTGCAACGGCTATTAGTTAATGCTGATAATTGAGCCGTCATACTGCACATCGGGATACCAGGTTGAGGATATTGTCAGTGTGGCGCTGCCGGAGGCGGAGAATATGTCTAAGGCAAAGTTATACTCTGTAGCGGAGAAGAGGGTGGATGTAAATGATACATTCCAGCCATCTTTGGTCTGCTCCGTGATGTAGCGTGATACTGACGGCAGGGTATAGTTGAGCAGCACAAAGTAATATGGAGGTGTGACACCTTTTATATAAGGTAGGCAAATGTCTACTTCAGTATCCCATACCGATAGTTCATAGTTGGGGTTGTAGAGCATACGGGTAGAACCGGCAGGCTCTTGCTGAATATCGGTCGGTAAAAACTTGAAGTTGCGAGCTAAGACTATGGAGTCCATAAATCGCTCATATGCGGCAAGTCGTTCTGCTCGGTTCTTTTCACGGGCTAAGTGTCGCTCCTCTCGCGTATCGTTTATAGGCTCTTGTGTCGATGAGGCTGCTGCCGAGTGTGTCGATTTGCTTGACTGAGAGTGTCCAATAATCACAGCGGCACTGATGAAGAGGGTCATCAGGCAGATAAGGATAATTTTGCGTTTCATAATAGTATAGTTTTTGATTACGCAGGGTTAATCGCAAATATCACACCGAAATAATTTTATACTCTCAACTTTATTTATTACATTTGTGCTATGGAATTTAGAATAGGTCACGGATATGATGTCCACGCACTTGGCGATGGTCTACGCTTAGTGCTGGGCGGGGTGGATATACCCCATACAAAGGGCTGTATAGCCCATTCGGATGGAGATGTGCTGGTTCACGCGGTGTGTGATGCGCTTTTGGGTGCTGCCGCTTTGGGAGATATAGGCAAACATTTTCCAGATAGCGATTGTCAGTATAAGGGTATTGACTCGCTACTGCTGCTTGCAAAGGTTGTCGAGTTGCTTGCTCAGTGTGGTTATCGAGTGGGTAATATCGACTCTACTATTGCTATGCAACGCCCTAAATTGCGCCCATATATTGACGATATGCGTCAAAAGATAGCCTCGGCAGTGGGTATCGATGTGAACTGTGTATCGGTAAAGGCAACAACGACCGAGCATCTGGGCTTTGAAGGTCAGGAACTCGGTGTTTCGGCAACGGCTGTGGTATTAATTTATAAAGATTAGATATATGACTATCAAGGATTTACAACCAAAGCTCGTCTGGGAGATTTTTGACCAGATTACAGCTGTTCCTCGCCCGTCAAAGAGGGAGGAGAAGATTATAGCCTATTTGGTAGACTTTGCTGTTAAGCACGGCTTGGAGTATCAGAAGGATGAGATAGGCAATGTGGTTATCCGCAAGCCGGCAACAGCGGGTTTTGAAGATAGACCGACAGTGGTCTTGCAGTCGCATATGGATATGGTGTGCGAGAAAAACTCGGATACGGTTCATAACTTCGATACAGACCCTATAAGCACCCAAATTGTGGACGGCTGGGTTAAGGCTCAGGGTACAACCTTAGGTGCTGACTGCGGTATTGGTATGGCGGCTGCTTTGGCTGTGCTGGTAGATGAAAATATCGAGAACGGTGCTGTAGAGGCTCTCTTTACTGTTGATGAGGAGACGGGTCTTACGGGCGCATTTAATCTTGGAGAGGGTATGCTTCGTGGTAAGTATCTTATCAACCTCGACTCGGAGGATGAGGGAGAGTTATTTATTGGCTGTGCCGGAGGTGTGGATACTTTAGCTAAGTTCGACTATACGGTTGAGAGTCTGCCGGCTGATTATTGCTACTATCGTATTGCGGTGTCAGGTCTTAAGGGTGGTCACTCAGGCGACGATATTGACAAGGGGTTGGGTAATGCCAATAAGATTTTGGCAGCCTTTCTCTATGATGCGCAGCGTTATGGTATCAGGTTGGGTATCTTTGATGGCGGTAATCTTCGTAACGCTATTCCGCGTGAGGCGTATGCTGTCGTTGCCGTGCCTGAGCATACAGCATTGCTCTTTGAGACAGCGTTGGCTACCTATATCTCGGCTGTTAAAGCCCTCTATGCCCCTACAGAGCCTAATTTGAAGATTGTAGTCTCGGAGGCGGCTCTACAACCTGTTGTTGACGAGGATAGTCACTCTGCTTTATTGGCTGCTTTGGTTGGCGTGCCAAATGGAGTTTTGGCTATGTCACAGACCATGAAGGGGTTGGTTGAGACTTCAACTAACTTGGCTTCGGTAAAATTTGTGGAGAATAAGATTGTTGTAACCACCTCACAGCGCTCATCTGTTGAACGCGCTAAGAGGGATGCTATGCATAGCGTGGAGGCTGTCTTTGCCCTTGCTGGCGCTGAGGTTGAACACTCTGACGGCTATCCTGGCTGGACTCCGAACCCTGCATCATCACTGCTTAGCTGGACAGAGGAGGCTTATCAAAAGCTCTTTGGGGCTGAAGCTAAGGTTCGAGCTATCCACGCAGGTCTTGAGTGCGGTCTGTTCCTTGAGAAGTATCCGCATTTAGAGATGGTGTCATTCGGTCCTACCCTTAGAGGTGTTCACTCGCCGGATGAGAGGTTGGAGATAGCATCGGTGGATAAGTTCTGGCGACTGTTGGTTGAGGTGCTTAAAAGCATCGAGTAGATAGGGGGGGGGTGCCCCCCCCCTATTTTTATTGCCAAATATCGGAGT
>JAZNTY010000200.1:0-14846 GCA_045592005.1 Alistipes sp.
CCTTGCCGGCATAGTGTTCCATAATATCGCACATCTGCCCCCACGCATCACGAGTATGGACAGCAATAGGCAGATTATACTTGAGCGCCATATCTATCTGTGCACAAAAAGCCTCCATTTGTTCTTCACAGAAGTCATAGCTCCAATAGAAGTCCAAACCTATCTCTCCTACGCCCCAAAAGCGGTCAACGCCCGTAGGAGGTTGCTGTAGATAGCTATCTACCAAAGCCAAATCTTCGCGCCAATGGTTATTATCATTTACCGAGGTTGGATGCAGACCCATCATCGGGCGCACCATATCACTCTGTCGTGCAAGATTAAACATACGCTCATAACTATGCGCATCTATCGCTGGCAAGAGCAACATCTCCACGCCAGCCTCTACGCAACGCTCCAAAGCCTCTGCACGATCAGCATCGAACTCAGGCTCATAAATATGACTATGTGTATCTATAAGCATTCTTCAAACTCTAAACATTCAACAATATCTCGTCCGGAGGTTACCAGCTGAGCCATATTGGAGGCAAGCATCCTATTTGTCCCCTTTGACATACCATCTGTTACACGACCAGGCAGAGCCATAATTGTACGATGGCAACTATCCGCATATTGCGCCACTGCAGGTATCTTTATACCCTCCACCGCCACAACACCATCTGCAAGTGCCGCAACAAGGTATTTATGGAGCGCCCGACTACCCTCGATGCCCGACCTTGTCGCCTGACTTAACAACATACCACCACTCATCAAAATCTCCTCCGCCAAAGAGTTATGCCTATCTATCGCAACCTCCCATAGAGGCTTAGAACTAACACCTATGCAACGCAGCGAATTGTCTATAGCACAATGCAGAGCGTAGTTACTCAATCTATTCTCTATCTCGCCCACAACAACAGCCTCCGGCACCAACTGAGCAAACTCCTTGACCAAAGTTCCTGTCATCTGCGCAGCATAAGAGCTAATACCCTCCTCATCGCCCACAAAAGCACATACAGGTGTACGGTCAACAATGGAACGATTTCCTACCATATATATTATATGCGGATACTCCTCCGTAAAACGCAACCTTCGAGGATAACCCTCATCCTCAGCACTCAAAATATCTATCGAAGCCCCTGAGCACCTCTTAACAACATCCTTAGCCTCAGCAAAACCCACCTTGCTAACGATGCTCTTTGCCATCGCCTCACACAAAGTACCACGCTCCATAAGTTCGTCTATTGACGCCGCATATATAGCCTCCGCACTGCCGAATATCTCAACCAAATGAGCCATAGCGCGATGCGAAAGCTTAGGCGTCAACGAGAGCGCAATATCTTCAATTTTCATTATTTCGGAGGTCAAAACAAAAAAAATTCAACATTTTCCCCGTAAAGATACAATTTTTTTTGGTTTTGAAATAAAAACGCACTATATTTGCACACCCGAATGGATAAAACCATTTAGAAATGGTCTGATGGCCGAGTGGCTAGGCAGAGGTCTGCAAAACCTCGTACAGCGGTTCGAATCCGCTTCAGACCTCTTACTTCGCAGAGCAGACGACTTTTTTTAAGTCATCTGTTTTGTTTTGTGTCGCGAATAATGGAGCAAGCGCCGGCATAAAGAAAGAGTGTGCCCAAGATTGGACACACCCTACTTTAGCAGCATAAAACTGCCACTATTACATTACTGCATGTGGAATACTACTTTGCCGGTAAAGAGTGTGCACTCGCTAACGCCAACACCCATATTCATATTAGTAAAGTCAACGGTTACGCTGGTAGCAGTAAGGTTGCTATATGGGAGTTTGATTGTAGTACTCTCTCCAAAGTGGTTTGTCTGAACGATAGCGATATTACCTGAAGTCTTAGTCTCCGCCTCTACTGAGTAATCAAGCATCATCATTGGAGTACCTGTACCAGCAGCTACTTCACCATATGCAGACTCATTATCAATGCCGAGAATAAGTTTACCTGGCATAGAAACGCCAAGGTCTGCAAGACAACGAACCGACGGATTACCTGCGAGCAACTCAGCAAAAGTTGATGGAAGCTCCCACTGCTTAGCATCGATAGATGGAGCCTCAGAGATAGTAATCGCATATTCTAAAGCCTCAATCTTATAAGCACCGCTTGCGCCCTCCATCACCCAATCGCCTGCGCGAGGAGATACCTTAAGGAGCCAATTGCCTGCATCGTCAACCTTCTCGAATGAGATACGACCGCTTGTGAAGGCAAACTCCTCTGGAGCACCCTCAACATACGAGGTAAAGCCTCCTGTAAGGTTACCACCTTCGCCTGCCACGAATGCTGCACCAGAAGCTTCATCAATAACGCCACCCTCAGTCTCAAGAATCATCTTGAAAGTTCCATTTGTTACGCTATTGCTGGTCAAAGTTACGGTATTGCCATCAACGCTCTTCTCAAAGTCAGTAAAGCCCCACTGATCAAGATTGAATGGATAAGTTACAGGACCTACTGCATAGCCAAGAGGACCGGTATAGACACCACGAACAATAAAATCGGTACCATTCATATCCTGACAAGGGATATTGAGAGTAAGCTGATTGTTATCCATATTCGGCATCACTGTAATCAAGTCAACACCATAAATAGTGCCATCAGCATCGGTTTCAGACTCGCCAACAACAGGCATATAAGCTATACCATCCGGACCACTAAAGCTAGTATACATAGGATCTGCCAATACACAACTCTGCTCTGGAAGTTCAAACGCCTCATAGCTACCAGGCAGAAGTGGATAAGAGCCAGAGAACATATAACCTACATAGTCTGGGAAAGTTGTAAGGTCATACATAAACAACTGAGCAAAGTCGTTGCCCTCTGCATTACCCAACTGGAAGAACAAACCTGGAAGATTGGCAATATCCATAAGGTTCACAGAGTTAAAGAGGGTATTAAGCGTCAACTCAACAGCCTGAGCCTCAGGCTTAGCGGTAACGACACCAAGGACATCGCTCAAAGTAACCTTACCCTGGTTCTCAACAGCTACATAGAAGTCGTAAGCAGTGTTAGGAGTGAGTTCCTCAGCAAATACCTCAGCATCTGTCTTGTTCAACTGAGTGTTATCCAATGCAGTACCCTGCTCCAACACCATCTCGGCAGTAACACCCTCGGTATACTTAGGAACAACCATCCAAGAACCGCTCTGAGCATTTGCAGTGGTTACCAATACCAAGAAAGCATCTGGGTAAACCTCTCCCTCAACAAGAGAAACTGATACTGTAGGTACAGGAATAAGAGCACCGGTAGACATTGTGAGAGGCGCTGCGTACTTGTTGTGAGCAAAGTTCTGCGCAAAAGCGTAGATATAGTACTGAGTACCAGCTACAAGGTTCTCAAGAACTACATCCTCAGAGAACTCCTCATCGACAGAAGCATCGAGATAAGTACCCTTAGAGAACTCCAAAGAGGCATCTGCTGCAAGTTCCTCCTTAGATACCCAATAGTAAACATCGTCTGCACCTGTAGCCTTTACATTAAAGGTAAGAGAGGTCTCGGTAACAGCACCGGCTGTAAGCTCAACAGTTACAGCTGGAAGTTCATCAGCAGCATTGGTGGTACAAGCCGAAAACAGACCTGTAAACGCCAAAAGCGATGACATAACAAGTAAAAGTCTAAATTTTTTCATACAAATAAATATTTAGTAAATAAAATTTTAGTGGTAAAATGGACTCTAAGTCGCTCTAAAAAGCCATTATAGTCCCATTTTGCTGTGCAAGATATAAATAAATTTTTTCAAAACAAAATCTTATAACACTTTTTGAGTTCAAAATGGAGGAGGACGAAGTTATAAATTGTTATTTTTATGACCATTTTAACAATAAATTGTAAGCTTTATTTATCGACTAACATCTAACTTTTGAATACTTTAGGAGTTAGAAAAAATATTTAAGAAATTATTATTTGTCGATAGGCTTGCAATTTATAACCCTAAAATTTAGCAATTTACACATTTATGGCAACAGTGTAACGCCTGTAAGTTGTTCCACTGCGCGGCGACCCTCTTCGCCTAAAGTGAGGGTATAGTCATTGACAAAGAGTGCGATATGTTGGTCTATAACGGTATCTTCCAACTCTTGAGCGTGTTGCTTGACGAACTTGCGCGAAAGCATTGGTTGAGCCATAGCCAAACGAACAGAGTCGGCAAGAAGGGTTTCAAACTGCTTACAAATTGTAACCTCCACATCTCGGCGCACCACTATAGCTCCCAAAGGCAGTGGCAACGAGGTCTCAGCCTCCCACAATTTGCCCAAATCGGCAACAAGTTCTAAGTTTCGCCGTTCATACACAAAGCGCCCCTCGTGTATAAGCACGCCTGCATCTACATCGCCACGCTCAACAGCTGCTGCAATATCGGAAAAAAGCATCGGGATGACGCACTCTATATCAGGAAAGTAGCGTAACAATAACGCATTTGCTGTCGTATTTACCCCTGGCGAAGCCACCCGACAGATGCGCCCCCGCTCCCCCTTTCGGCGCACAAGCAACTGTCCATTACCACGACCCAAAGCTGAGCCACTATCGAGCAGTGCATATCTATCAGCAATCTTTGGGTAGACCGAGTAGCTTATCTTTGAGATATGCGGCGTCCCCTCAAGCACGCCCAAGTTAAGCTCCTCGATATCCTTATACTGAACCGCAAGGTCAAAGTCGTGCTCTATACGATGGTTGATAATAGCATCGAAGGCAAATGTATCATTTGGGCAGGGAGAGATATGTAGCGACAGTCTATTCTTCATCTAAAAAAGGGCATCAATAGTTTCGGCTAAGCGCTTCACGGCAAGCGGTATATTCCATTTTTGGCGTTCATCACCCACATAGTTCGATATAGCGCGTATTTGGGCATGTGGCACACCAAAGAGAGCGCATATTGAGAAGAAGGCTGCTCCCTCCATATTCTCCACTTGAGCACCACAAGGCTCGGCGCCAACACTCATAACGGTATTAGATGTAACTTCGGGCAACGAGAGGTCCATATCGGCACGATAGCTGACCCTATATGCCGTAGGCAGCGTTGCCGTCTGCTCAAAGCGCACCGAGACAACATCGCCCACAGCCAAAGAGCTATCATAGGCACCTGCAATACCGCAGAGCACCACAGACTCCGGTTGCTGCTCGACAAGGACTCGTACCAATGACGAGGCGGTATCTATAGGTCCGACACCACATATAAATATAGGCAACTCCGGACGCAACTCTCGCAATGGTGCCGCCTCAACCTCGGTAGCAAAGACAAAGAGTGGCTTCATACTACTTACCTACTACAGCCTCAAGCTCGTCAACAGTGATAGGTATCTTTTTGTCGCCGCCGATTACGCGACCGCCATTTTCGGTAACAATAACATCATCCTCGATACGGATACCACCAAAATCGCGGTAGGAGTCGAGTTTATCGTAGTTAACAATACCCTTATACAGCCCCTCAGCACGAGATTTATCTATCAGCGCTGGAATAAAGTAGATACCAGGCTCATTACTCATAACTGTACCTGCTCTAAGGCGCCAAGTAGCACGATGTATGCAGGTTCCATACTGAGCAGCACGCTGAGCAATAGGTGTAAAGTCGTAGCTACGCTCTCCCATAGCCTCACAGTCGTGAACATCGACACCCATACCGTGTGACAGTCCGTGTGGCATAAAGAGATACATAGCACCCGCAGCAACGGCATCTTCTGCGCTGCCATTGATAAGACCCACACCCTTAAGACCCTCAGCAAGAGTCAGCAGAGCCTTACGCTGCACATCCTCAACATACAGAGCACCGGCACGCATATTTTGAGGCGCCTGCTGCTGGGCTGCCAATACTATGTTATATATATCGCGCTGACGGTCAGTAAACTTGCCGTTTATAGGGTATGTACGGGTATGGTCGGAGCAGTAACCCTCAACACTGACAGCGCCAGCATCAACAAGCAGCAGTCGACCACTCTCTAACACGCCGTCATAGTTATGGTTATGCAGAGTCTCGCCATGCTGGGTAACGATAGAAGCGAAAGATACACCACTACCCTCTGCCAGAGCCACGCCCTCAATAGCACCTGCAATCTCGCGCTCAACAACACCCGGACGGCACATCTTCATTGCCGTAGTATGCATATTGTAGCCTATATGGAAGGCGCGCTCCATAGCCTCAATCTCTTCAGCACTCTTAGTCTCGCGCATAAGTGCTACAGCGAACATCAGCTCCACAGATTTGTCGTCAAAGAGCTCCTTAGGGCTCTTACCCAACAGTGCACAGAGTTGCAAAATAGTATGTCCACGATATGGTGGCAGGTAGTGAACCTTACGACCCTGCTTAAGAGCTTGAGCAACAACACCCTCAAGGGCTGCCATAGGCTTGGTATCGGTAACACCTGCCGTAGCTGCCAACTCCGCAACTGTAGGCTGTGGACCCATCCAGATGATATCATCCACACTAAAGTTATTGCCAAAAATTGTTGACTGCCCACTCTGAACATCTATAACTCCAAAGAAGTCGGGCAGATTAACACCAAAATAGTAGCGGAAGGTAGCATCCTGGCTAAAATGGTAACAGTTGTTAGGATAGTTCAGCGGAGCTTCGACATTTCCCGGTATAAGAATTAATCCGTCGCCAATCTTTGAGCAAAGTTCTGCTCGGCGTGCAATATAAGTAGATGGAGCAAACATAACTATTTATTTTTTACATTTAATATCTATTTTGCGGATAATTTCGTAATCGTAGTCATCATCATAGATTGTGGCAACGCACTTCATCAAGTGTTTATGCTCCACTCTCTCGTCTACAGCAACAGTACCCACTATTGGGCTATTGCCCTCGCTATAGGAGCTACTTACAGCATATTTTACCACACCACCCTCAACGCTTAGTATTGTAATAAGCGGCTCGGAGTCATCAAAACCCTTATCGCGCAACACCGGCAGGGCATCTTCCAAGGTATATTCGCCAACCTTTGCCTCGATAAGCCCAACAATGCGGCGGCTATAGTCAAAGCCTGAGTGATATATATCAACAATGAGCGTAGGTACCTCTATCGCCTCCATAAAAGTACAGCTATCAAGGTCTAAATTGTCGTTGCGCCACACACCCCTAAACTGCTGACCATTAGGCATTGTGCAGACTCCCTCGCCCTCTTTGTATCCAGATACCCACTGACAATCAATAGTTTTGCCAAACTCAACAGCCGTATTGCGACCCTCGCGCATACCCGCAACAAGGTTTATTGGCGTTATAGTCTCTTTGTTATACCTATCCACTACCCTAATCTGTCCACTACCCTCTGGCAGGTCGTTTGCCCACGAGCCTATATATGAGTAGTGCTGATAGTCTGATGGAGCATAGAAGGTCATCTTACCCTCGCCACACTTCACACCGTGACACCACTGACCCTTATAGCATTTTGGAGCCACCGCCACATCGCAGTAACCAAGCCAATATTGCGTGGTGCGCTGGTCGTACTTCATCTCGCCCTCGCCATGAGCAAGTCCATTCTCGTCCACTGCTCCCTTGTAGTTCTCTGCGCAAAATTCAGGCTCTGCAAAGAGTACCATAATCTCCTCTCGTGTTGTCATAGTTGTATAGGTTTATTAGCGGTTAGTAATTGTAATCCCGTAAGTTGTCAAAATGGTTGAAACTAGGCTTTCTACCTTATCTCCTCCTTATAGAGCTTATCTCCTCGGCGGATATCTCCTCCCTCAACCTTAATTGAACAAACATCACCCTGCTTAACGCTCTCTACAGGCTTTAGGTCAAGGCGTATTTCGCCTACCGTCTGCTCTATACATCCCGTAGTCTCGCCCATCCATAGTATCGGCTCGCCAACAGATAGCTGTGCCGCCTCAATAAGCACCTCGGCAACGCCTAATCGCTTGAAGTAGTTTGTCACCTTGCCCACATAGACCTTACGGCGTGTAGCCGAGCTACCATAGTTTTGGCTATGCTCAACAACGCTCTTGCCCGCATAGTATCCACCCCAGAAACCTCGGTTAAAGACCGTAGCGAGTCGCTCCTTAAGACCTACAGCAAACTCTCGGCTATACTCGCCCGCCTCAATAGCGCGCAAAGCCTCATCATAGCACTCCACAACGCGCTTTACATACTCCGCACCGCGAGCGCGACCCTCAATCTTGAGTACGCTAACGCCCGCATCAATAAACTTATCCAAAAAGTCTACCGTACACAGGTCTTTTGGCGAGAGGATATATCTGCCGTCCATATCGAGTTGCTGACCGGTATCTGTATCTGTAAGGGTATACTTGCGGCGGCATATCTGACGGCACGCGCCACGGTTTGCCGAGCAAGCGGTCTCGTGCTCCGAAAGGTAACATTTACCCGAAATGGACATACAGAGCGCGCCATGAGCAAACATCTCAATCTTAAGTAACTCGCCCTTAGGACCCCTGATATCCTGCTCCACGATAGCCCGCTTAACCTTAGCTATCTGCTCAAGCGACAACTCTCGAGCCAGCACAACAACATCTGCCCATTGCGAATAGAACTTCGCCGCCTCGCTATTGGAGATATTGCACTGCGTAGAGATATGCACCTCCACCCCCACTTGATAGGCATAGAGAATTACAGCAAGGTCCGAAGCTATAATAGCATCCACCCCCTCTGCTTTTGCGCGGTCTACAACGGTGTGCATCATCTCCAACTCGGTGTCGTAGATTATGGTATTGACCGTAAGGTAGGTTTTGACCCCATTTTCGTGGGCTATACGGTTAATCTGAGCCATATCGTCAGCCGTAAAGTTGGCAGCTGAAGCCGAGCGCATATTGAGTTGCCCGATACCAAAGTATACCGAGTTTGCGCCTGCGTTTATTGCAGCATATAGTGACTCATACGAGCCAACAGGCGCCATAATCTCTATATCAGCCCTTCTCATACTATCTCTTTCTACCTATAAGACTCTCAACATAAGCGCGCATATTGGTCAAACGCTCCGCAGGTACTGAGAGTGTCTCCAATATCGACAAGGCGCGAGATATACGCACCGAAATCTGCTGCTCTGTCATCGCGCGTGCACCTATAGTGTCGTAGACCCCCTTTACAGCAGCAATCTTCTGCTCGTCAGTCATATCTTTGCGTAGATGGGTTGAGCGAAGAACCTCTCGCTGCTCCTCCGTAGCGTGAGAGAGGGAGATAATCATCAAATAGGTCTTTTTACCCTCTAAGATATCGCCACCAATCTTTTTGCCTAACCGCTCGTCACCATAGCTATCCAATAAATCATCCTGAAGTTGAAACGCCAAGCCCACCTCTATAGCAAACTTATAGAGTTTATACACATCCTCCTCCGAGGCACCGGCGAGTATCGCACCTATGGTCACAGCTCCGGCAAGCAACGCTGCCGTCTTAAGCTCAATCATATTCATATACTCTGCCACAGCGACCTTAGGCTGTGTTTCAAAGTCCATATCATACTGCTGACCCTCACACACCTGCGCCGCCATTGCATTAAAACGCTCAAAGACCGCAGGCAGATAACGAGCCCCCACACCCTGAAGATGGCGATAAGCCTCTATAAGCATAACATCGCCTGAGAGAATTGCCACATTACTGCCCCACTTAGCATATACCGAAGGGCGAGAACGGCGCATAGCGGCATTGTCCATAATATCGTCATGCAGCAGTGTAAAGTTATGAAATACCTCCACAGCCGTAGCCGCAGGCAGAACATTGTGAATATCGTCTGCGTAGATATTGTATGCAAGCATCGTCAGCACCGGACGCATACGCTTACCACCCTCGGCAAGCGAGTAACGAATAGGTGCATAGAGTCTATTAGGCTCCTCTGGCATATTGATAAGAGCTATATGGCGCTCAAAAATCTCGGCAATCTGTTGTGGTGTATTCATAATTGTGCAATATTAACAATGCAAAGATAATAATTATAGCAAAATTTTGAAACGGTTCACTCCCTTATTTTAGCTATTCACGCTCAATAAGGTAATTTTATTTTGTAGTTGAGAGTTTTTTAACTACCTTTGGAACAAAGAATTATAAAAACAACTAAATTAAAATGAATACAACTATGAAAAAATTAGCATTTGGCGTTGATATCGGTGGTATCAACACAGCCTTTGGTCTAGTAGACGAGAAGGGCGACCTTTTTGGCGAGTCTGTAATCTCTACCCGTGCATATCCAAACTATCAGGACTACCCTCGCTATATTGCCGACCTTTGTGAGGCTATGAAGTTGCTTATAAGTGCCGTAAACTTTGAGTTTGAGCTTATCGGTATCGGCGTTGGCGCTCCAAACGCAAACTTCTATAAAGGCACCATCGAGACCCCTGCAAACCTCTGGAAATTTACCGCTGATGATGCAAATCAGGACGAGCAGTTGCGTATGTTCAACTTTGCCGATGATGTCAAGGCTCACTTCCCTGGCGTACCGGTATATGTTACCAACGATGCTAACGCTGCAACTATCGGCGAGATGGTATACGGCAATGCAAAGGGTATGAAGGACTTTATAATGGTTACACTCGGCACCGGCGTAGGTTCCGGCTTTGTCGCAGGCGGCGAGATGATTTATGGTCACGACGGCTTTGCGGGCGAGTTTGGTCATGTTATCGTTGAGCGCGGAGGTCGCGAGTGTGGATGCGGTCGCAAGGGCTGTTTAGAGGCTTACGCTTCAGCTATAGGTATCAAGCGTACAGCATTTGAGCTTATGGCTACAATGAACGACAAGTCTCCTCTGCGTGATATCTCGTTCAACGACCTTGACTCGGCTATCCTCTACCAGCACGCTCTAAAGGGCGACCCTATCGCTAAAGAGGCATTCCGTCTTACCGGTATGCGTTTGGGTTACGCTTTGGCTGATGCGGTTACAATTACCTCGCCTGAGGCTATCTTCGTCTTTGGCGGTCTTGCAAAAGCCGGTAATCTTATCCTCGACCCAATCAAGTGGTACTTAGAGGAGAATATGCTGTTCGCATTTAAGAATAAGGTCAAGGTACTGCCTTCAGGTTTGCAGAACAAGAACGCCGCTATCCTCGGTGCTTCTGCTCTCGTTTGGCAGAAAATGTAGGAGCGTTGCGACTTTCAACAGCAATGCTGTGGTTACAATAAAAGGACTTGCCTTTGAGAATAAATTCCCAGGCAGTCCTTTTTTTTGTAATACTTACTTCGTAAGGTCTGAAAGCCGAGAACAGGCTAATATATGGTATAGTAAAATATATTTACATTCCCCCTAAATCCCCCTTTGACAAAGGGGGACTTAGTCGCAGAAACAGTCAGAGAAATCCGACTATTCCTGCTCCGAGGTGCGCGAACTACCCTCGGCACCTTGCCACGCAGAACAAGAACGCCGCTATCCTCGGTACTTCTGCTCTCGTTTGGCAGAAAATGTAACGAATAGAACAAACAAAAAAAGGCGAGGAGATACCTCGCCTTTTTCTATTGTGCGCAGATTAATCTGCATACTTTACATTTACCACTTTAACAATGGCGGTCTCCATTCCTGAAAGCACATCTGTACCATCAGCCTTAATCTGTGTGCCATTTAGTTTAGATGACTTCTTAATGGTAACAGGAGCATCTGCTGTTCCGAGATTAACTGTAATTGAGCCGTTCGCAACCTCGCCACCTAAAAGCAGACCGAGAGTGGCTTCACTCGATGTAGTAATATCAACTTTGGCAGTAAGGTTTTTCCATGTATCTGCTCCAGAAGTACCCATAACTCCACCAACACAAATACCGCTATCGCCATTAGCATTAATAGTACAGTCAACAGTGCTATCAATAATAGACCAAACTGTATAGCCTACCAGACCGCCAATAGAAGCCATTCGACTCGCAGTATTATACTTCATCCTTGTAGCCTTAATATTACCATTGTAGCTACAGCCTGTAACATTCTTACCTGCATAGCCTGCAACACCGCCAAGACGAACTGTTGTTGGGGCATCAACCTCAATATCGCCCGTACTATGGCAATCTTCGATACCCGTCAAACCATTTGTCTCATTTGAGCCAATAACTCCACCAACATAGGTAAATGACGATACACAAGCCAGGTCTTCAACAACTAATTTACCACTATTACGACAAGAACCTATAGTTATCAGATTTTCTGTGTCTGTATTGTGGTTATATCCTATGACGGCACCGAGCCAAGATTGCTTATCACAAATTTTGCCATCATAAGAGAACTTTAATGTAATAGGAGCTTTGTTAATCAAGTTTGTGCAATTTAGACCTGAATAACCAACAACACCACCAAACTCGCCACGAGCACTTGTATGAACTGTGAGTGTTCCCTCGGTCTCATTGGTACAGTCTATCATATTTCCAGCAGCATCGCCTACTACACCGCCAATATAGTGTTTAGGATTTCCTACATATCCCGACAAAACATGTGCTGTATAAGTTATATAGTAGGTATTTGCTGCGTTATTTGAGCAATCACTAATATCGCCGTTAGATGTAACATATCCCGCAACACCGCCAAGATTTGCCGCGCGAGTATTTGAGTAGACGGTAGCCGCTCCGTAGTTATGACAGTTTGACACATCAGCACAGCCATAACCTACAACACCACCATAGAAGCTCTTAATCTCCTTCGGACTCTCAGTTGCAAGCACCTGAGTATTCTGAGTACCGGAGATATCGTGATTAATAGTTACTTTGGCATTGTTGGTACAATTTGACATAGGAGCCACTGTTCGAGTAAAACCTACAACGCCTCCCATATAGGAATAGAGTCCATTGCTTTCAATAAAAATCTCGCCATAGTTATGGCAATCAGATACTGCGGCTGCAACATAGCCTCCAACACCTCCCATATAGTGATATGTACCAGCAGTAGCTGGAATATGCGGCTTCAATGTAAGTTTACCATAGTTAGTACAACCTGACAAAACCTGAGTAGTTTCTCTGTCGTCATAGTGTCCGATACTACCGACAATACCACCAAAGTTTGGCTGCTTTTGACCTCCAACAGCGGTTAGACCATCACTACTTGCTGCTGTCCAAGTACCCTCAACAATAATCTCACCATAGTTAACACAATCTATCAACGAGTATTGTGTAGACGCGGTTATTCCACCAACAGCCGGGCGGCTCGCACCCACTTCTGTAGACACAGGTGTTTTATAGGTCACAGTGCCATAGTTTTCACACTCCTTAATATGCGTTTGGCTATAGCCGATTATACCACCTATATTTGCATAAGTTCCACTACCCAATGCCTGCATTTCATAATAGATATCACCGGTATTGATGCATCGGATAACCGTACCCTCACAAGATGGATTTGTTGTTGAAAGTTTTGTCTGTGGGGTAGAACCATATATTCCTCCAACATACGCATTTGATGGAACACCCTGCGAAACAACTTTAACATTGCCATTGTTTATACAGTCCTGCATATACTCCTCGCCTTGACCACGACCACTCTCCGGATTGTAGTAACCAGAGATACCTCCTGCGTATATTGCCTGGTTTACAGTGCTAAAGTTAATCTCAAGGTTTCCATTGTTTACGCAGTTTCTGATGCGGCTATATGCTGAAGCGACCATACATCCAAAACGGCAAGAGTCAGAACGGTTATACTCTCCTGAAATTTTAAGATCTGCATTATTTACACAGCCGGTGACAAGACCTCGACCAATGCCGACCATATAACCGATATGGGTATTTGCTGCTGTAAGGTCCGGAGTAAGGGTACATGACTTATCGACAACAAGGTTTTTAAGAGTTGCACCATCTGCAAGTTCGCCGATAAATGCCAATGTAGTGGTCCAATTCTTAAGAGCAAAGCCCTGACCATTAAAAATGCCGGTAAACTTTGTAATTTGAGGAAGAGTTACACCTGTAAGGTCTATATCTGCGCCGAGTTTAACCTCTCCGTCGGTATTGGTCCAAGCGGCATAGCCGTCAGCACTATTTGCAGCAGTAACAAATAAGAGAAGGTCATCAGCATTCATAATAAGTACCTCGGCATCCTCCTTAGCGTAAGCGAGGGCTGGCATAGCATAGATAACACCCGCCTCAACAGTTGCGCCTGCACCCTTAAGACTCTTAGTCATAATGCCGTTATTCTTATCCTTAATGGTAACAGTAAAGCCCTTAGAGTATTTGCCGGCAGGGACTGCGACAATAACGGTAGCAGTACCATTAGTAGCCTGAACATCGGTATCGCGGATAATATCCTTGCCCGCCAAAGCATCGATTGTTGCATTTTTATAATCGAGGCGGTAGGTACCTGAGATAGGCTCGCCACCGGTAGTGGTAACTGTAACAGCGTTGACATCAGCAGCTGAGTTGACAGTAAACTTAAGGTAGCCGTAGAGGTTCTTCATCTTAACCTCCTCGGTGGTAGAGTAACCCACCATAACACCTGAGTTTACAGCAAAAGAGCTATCAACAAACTTTTGAACCTCGCTAACAGTCAGCACATCGTCCTTAACATACTGAGCCGGATAAGCAACGCAATACTCATCAGCGGCAGCAACCTCTACAGCGAAGTAATTCTTACCAACATATGCCTGGTCAACAGCAACAGAGGTTTTGTTTACGCTTACCATATCGTCCTGACTCCAAAGCACCGGATAGGTACCCTCAGCATCAACATCGCCGATATAGGTACGAGTTTGTTCAAGACTTACGCCCAAAGTGGTTTTAAGAGAAGGATTGATGTCAAAAGTTGCATCCTTCGAACAACCTGTGGTCAGCATCACCAATGCCAAACCCACTAATGCAGATAATTTTTTCATTGTCTACTCTGATTTAACATTGATTATTCATCCCAACCCCAATTCTCCTCGGTCAGGTTGTCGTTAGAGATTGCAAAACCGCACTCACTGTGAAACTGTAGGGTATCAATCTCTGGAGAGGTATAGGGCAGTTTTACCCCCCCC
>JAZNTY010000201.1:0-4768 GCA_045592005.1 Alistipes sp.
GGTGCAGGGCGAGGCGGGAGTGCGACTACCTAAGCCCGGATACTTACAGGCGTTGCGTGAACGGTGTAATGAGGTTGGTGCGCTGCTAATCTTTGACGAGATACAGACCGGTATGGGTCGAACAGGGTCAATGTTTGCCACAACAAACTATGGCGTGGTGCCCGATATTATATGCTTGGCAAAGGCTTTTGGTGGTGGTATGCCTTTAGGGGCGTTTATATCATCAAATCAGATAATGAATACCTTGCAGTCTAACCCTGTGTTGGGGCATATAACAACCTTTGGAGGTCATCCTGTATGTTGTGCTGCCGGTCTTGCGGCGTTGAGATACCTTATTGACAATAATTTAGTTCAGCAAGTTGAGAGCAAAGGGGCTCTTTATGAATCATTGCTTGCATCCCATCCACAAGTGGTTGAAGTACGCCGTAGCGGTCTACTGCTTGCGGTGGAGTTGGGTAGCAGTGAGAAGCTATATAAGATTATGGATATGTTTATTGCAAGGGGTATATTGAGCGATTGGTTCCTCTACTGCGATACGGCATTTCGTATTTCGCCTCCACTAACTATTTCGGAAGAGGAGATACGGCAGAGTGTAGATATTATTGTTGACTGTTTGAACGATTTATAGAGAACTTACTATGGCAGATAACTATTTAGGGAAGAAGATGGAGGACTTTTTAGCGGGCAAAAGTGCAGTATCCAAGCGCACTATGACCTTTGCCAAATTAGTCGCCAAAAATCGTAGCTATCGAGGCTATGATAACTCCTTTGTGGTGCGAGCCGACCAACTTCAACGCATTATGTCTGTGGTGCCAAACTGCCCCTCAGCTCGTAATCAGCAGGTGTTAAGATTTCGACCTGTTTTAGCAGATCAGGCTGATAAGGTGTTGCCATATATCCGTTTAGGAGGTGCGCTGAAGGAACTTAAGCTGCCATTAGAAGGGGAGGAACCGCGTGCCTTTATCATCATCTGCTCAACGGTGGCAGAGGATAAGTATGTCAATATGGATGTAGGTATTGTGGCGCAAACAATGTTGCTCCAGGCTGTGGAGATTGGTCTAAATGGTATCTGTATCGGTGCCTTTGATAGAGAGCGGATAACATTATCGCTCAATCTGCCGTATGAGCCGCTACTTATTGTAGCTTTAGGTCGTGGTAGTGAGACTATTCGTACTGTCGAAATATCAGAGGACGACTCTCACAACTACTACCGCAAAGAGGGTATTCATTATGTCCCAAAACTGCCGTTAGAGCAGCTGATTATAAAGTAAGGTAGGTAAGATTTCTATTGAACCACCTCGGTTGTTGGCTCAATTACAGTTATGCTGTCCGGCAACGCTACATCAGTTGCAGGCTGAGGTGTTTCTTGTTGAACCTGCTCTTTAGAGAACAGGGTTTTGAAATCTATTTCGGGGAGCAGAGAGTATGTTTTATCTCTGTTTATCACAGCCAATGCCACAATAGCTACAGCTGCGATAAGTAGTAGTATATAGATGCTTTTCTTAATCATTTTCTTCAAGTGTCTTTATAGCGGTTATAAGTGTGTTGTCGATAGGGCGTATAAAGTAGTAGAACGCGCCGCTGTCGAACTCTGAGTTACGGGCAATATATGCACGCAACTGCGCCTCCATAATCTTGCGCGAGGTGCTTATTTGGCGCCAATTAGCCTTTACACCATTTCGTGTGGCGTAGTCTACAAAGCGATTAAACATACCCTTATCCTGTGCAAACATCTGCTCTAAGTCGGCAATACTTTTGGCTTGGCTGAGCTGCTTGCGGTGGTTGTCAGCATAGTCTATAGTGTAACGATAGAGGATATTACGCCCTGTAACTTCAAAGTAGTACTTTGTCATATTGGTAGTGTCCAGCGGGATAAAGATATCCGGCATAATGCCGCCACCACCGTAGACAATCTTTCCCTTAGGTGTGGTAAACTTGAGCGAGTCGGCAAAGCGTATAGAGTCTGCCGAGAAGAACTCGTTGTGCTGATAGCGGTTGACAATATCCATATTATATTGCTCCTCATCGCCGGCAGTATATGGTTTTTGAATAGAGCGACCTGTTGGTGTAAAGTACTTCGCCACAGTAAGTCGTATGGCTGAACCATCGCTAAATGGTATTTGCGACTGCACAAGACCTTTACCAAATGAGCGGCGACCTATAATTGTTCCGCGGTCGTTATCCTGTAGGGCTCCGGCAAGAATTTCACTTGAGGAGGCGCTTGCCTCATCTATAAGTACAGCTATCTCTAAATCGGTAGATTTACCACTGCCATCGCTATATTGGCGTATGCGTTTCTTGTTGCGGTCCTCAGTATAGACTATCAACTTGCCACGCTCCAAAAACTCATTGGCTATAAGTATCGCCTGGTCTAAGAAACCGCCAGCATTGTTGCGTAGGTCGAGAATAAGACTCTCCATCCCTTGCTTGCGTAGGGTGTCTATAGCCGAAGTAACCTCGTTATGTGAGGTACGAGCAAATTGAGATAGGCGGATAAATCCGATTTTGTCGGTCATCATAACCGTTGCTTCCACGCTGTTGAGTGGTATGGCATCACGGGTAACGGTAATCTTTATTGGCTCTGCGATATCTTTACGCTCTACAGAGAGTTCTACCTCAGTGCCGCGCGGACCACGCAGGCGTTTCATAACCTCACGCTGGGACATCTTTTGTCCGGCAATAAGAGTGTCGTTAACCTTAATTATGCGGTCTCCTGCCAAAATGCCTGACTTTTGACTTGGACCGGAAGGGATAACATTGAGGACGATGACCGTATCGGTTGCCATATTAAAGACTATGCCGATACCGTCAAATTTACCCTCCAATGGCTCTTCAACCTCTTTGAATTCTCTTGCAGGAATATATGCCGAGTGAGGGTCTAACTTGGCAAATAGAGCAGGAATGGTAAGTTCTACGATAGAGTCTGCACTTAAGGGTTCAATATATTGACTCTCAATATATCTAACAGTGCTGTTGAGTTTATCGTTTCCTCCCAAAAGCTGTTCTATTTGTCCACTTGTCAACTCACGCCCATGTTGATGACCAAAAAGCCAGCCCATACCGAAGATTGTCAGCACAACAAGTATGGGCAGGGCATATTTCTGCAATAGTTTCATAGTTGTTAAAAATCAGAGGCTATTTGTTCTTAAATGTGTAGCTTAGACCCACACCCAAAACAATCTGTGTCTGCAAAGATTTACATTGAGCCTTGTTGTAGTACATCTGGAAGTAGAACTGTGTCGAGAAGTACTTTGTCGCCTTGATATCTATAGTGTGCTCCCAGCGTACATTCGGTGCAATATGCTCGATATTAAGATCTTTGTTCTTACCTGTCTGCTGGTTGATTTCGTTAATCCAACCATAGAAAGAGTAGAATGTTGTGCGGTAGCGGAAAATCTGCTTCTTACCAAAGGTGCGGTCAAAGTCTAACTGTACTGAAGAACCTCCCTCATAACGAGAGTTACCATTTGCAATAGTCAGACCATAAACATATGGAGTGTTACGCTGAGCCTCTGTCATTTCATTGCGCAGGTTAAAGTCGACATCTGCACCGAACTTATCAGCAAAGAACTGACGCATAACAGACTCGCTTGTGACATATGTTGCACTCAAAGAGATAGGCGAGAGGTTAACCTTTATCGGGAATTTCGGTTTCGGACAAACATAGGTAAAACCGAGAGATACATTGAGGTATGCAGGGGCAAAGAAGCGGCTGATACGCTTGCTGCTACCATTGATGCCGTTAGCAAACTGTGAACGCAAAGATGCGATGGCACCAAAGTTCCAAAATTCAGAAATTTTGTATGCCGGAGCAGTAGAGATAAACCATTCGTCTTGGCTTTTGGTCCACTCTTTAGCCTTGCTTGTAACACCTAACTTACCGGTAATCTTGTTGTCAACATTGAAAACACCCTTCTTGTAGTTGTGGGTAAAGAGGAAATTGGCAATGGCAGTAATGGAGTTGGTAGAACCGTTTACGCTCTGCCACTTGCTGTTGAAGTTGGTTAGCGAACCTGTGATACCAGCGTTAACTTCGATAGTGTTGCGCTCCTTGCGTATCGCAGCACGCTCGGCGCGTTTTTGTGCATCGCTGGAGTTGTAATCAACCTTTACGCTTTCGGTCTTTACGCGGTCAGAAAATGTAGCCTCTGCCTTTGGTGTTGCAGCACTAACAGATACTTGAGCCGATGCGGTAACCGCGCAGAATAGGGCTGAGAAGATTGTAAAAATGTAAAGTCTTTTCATGATAAATTCTATTTTTTGCAAAGATACACAATAATATTAAGCTATGTTCTATAAATTCTGAAAAATGTTGTTTTGAATATCATGAGCCTACTCCTCAACATCGGGTAGAGGAATAACAATGGAGGTATTATTATGCTCCGAGAGGAAACAATATTGTTTTACCACAACAGTCAACGGCGACATATTTGGCGCAGTAAAGAGTAGTGTGGCAGAACGGTCGGCTGTGGAGAGGTTCTTTTGGGTGTTCAGTTTTATAGTTCCCTTGCCGTCATCCGATACAAGGCTCAGCCAATCAGTGCTCTCTACATCAAGGCTATACGCAATATTGGTATTGAGGTTGACAACCACCTCGCCACCGTAGCTTGATGTTGTTTGTGGTGTAAGAGAGCCTAAATCTAAACGATAGATATCGCTTGGAGTTTGGCTTACGGTTACAGTCGAGGTAAGGTTGCCGGCGGTTGATGTAAAGGTAATGGTGGCTGTGCGATTAACATCTTTGTAGTCAATAGCGTAGCTCTCGACA
>JAZNTY010000202.1:0-1813 GCA_045592005.1 Alistipes sp.
CCTTAAGGTTACCACCCGCAGGAGATACAGTACCGAGGAATGTTACAGAGCCGGTCTGTCCATTTGTCAGCTTCACAAGACCTGCACGAGCGTAGAAGTTGGAGATGATTGCCGAGAGGTCCATAGGGAACGCATCCTGACCTGGAAGCTCCTCAAGGCGGTTAGACATCTCACGAAGTGCCTGTGCCCAACGAGAGGTAGAGTCCGCCATAACAAGCACACGCAGACCCATAGAGCGGTAGTACTCACCGATTGTCATACCGGTGTATACAGATGCCTCACGCGCTGCAACTGGCATATTTGAGGTGTTACAGATAATGATTGTACGCTCCATAAGTTTGTGGCCTGTATGTGGATCAATAAGCTCTGGGAACTCCTTAAAAATCTCCACAACCTCATTTGCACGCTCTCCACAAGCAACGATGATAATAACATCTGCCTCAGCCTGCTTAGAGATGGCGTGCTGAAGAACGGTCTTACCTGCACCAAATGGACCAGGGATAAAGCCGGTACCTCCCTCAGCAAGTGGATTGAAGGTATCTATAGCGCGAACACCTGTCTCCATAACCTTTGATGGACGCGGCTTCTCGGTATAGCAGCGAACTGCCTGCTTAACGGGCCACTTCTGCACCATTGTAACATTATACTCATTTCCGTCAACATCCGTTAGGACTGCAATGGTATCAGTAATCTTGTAGTTACCTGCCTCCACAATACTCTTAACGGTATAGTTGCCCGCCATAATAAACGGAACCATAATCTTATGAGCAATCCACTGCTCCTGAACCTCTCCAAGCCATGAAGCTGCCGAAACGCTGTCGCCAACCTTTGCAAGAGGCTTAAACTCCCACACACTATCAAAGTCCAACGGGTCGGTAATCGAACCACGGTCGATAAACAGACCATCCATCTTTGCAAGGTCGTTCTGCAAACCATCATAGTTCTTTGAGAGCAGACCCGGAGCCAATGTAGCCTCAAGCATATGACCCTCAAACTCTACACGGTCGCCAATCTTAAGACCACGGGTAGAGTCGTAAACCTGCACATAGGCATCGTCGCCTATCACTTTGATGACCTCAGCCATCATTCGGGTATCACCGCAGTAAACATAGCATATCTCATTCTGCGCCACAGCACCCTCGGCACGAACGATAACGATGTTTGAGATAATACCGCTAACTTTTCCTATTGTTTTCATTATTTGTTGAATTTTATATTTCTCAATCAGCAAACCTAAACGGTCTCTAACAAGCTTTTACCGTCTAACTCGGCAATCAAGCGGTCGAACATAGCCTTACCAGACTTAGCATCAAGACAAGCCCAGCGAGCCACCAGGTTGACCTTAACAAGATATGCAAGCACAGCATCCAAGCTAAAGTAGTCAAAAGTAGAGAGTTCCGAAGCCACAGACCAACGAATAAGGTCTATTTTACGCTCCTTCTCAAGCATATTCTGCTCATCCATAGCAGCAATAAGCGAGTCAATATAGCTCAACTCACCCCTCAGACCAAAGTCCGCAGCCGAGCTACGATGGAGTTGCTCGACAATATCGCCACCGCCAACAGTCACTCCGTCTACCGCTAACTGACGGTCTCGCGCAACCAAAGCTGCCATAACATTTCGCAGCGTGCGGTCAGCATCAGTCCAACTGCACAAGAAGCGCGAAGAGGAGCGGCTACAAAGTTGATAGTAGGCTGTAAGCAGAGAGGTAGAGAACGGCTGAGTAACATCTACCCCCTCAGCATCCTCGCCCTCAGGGTCTGCATAGGCACGCACTACGCGAGCCAACGGCTCAGCAAGCAGATGTGGAGAT
>JAZNTY010000203.1:0-3265 GCA_045592005.1 Alistipes sp.
GGTTATGTTAATGGCTGTAAAATGGATGGCGTAACATTTAGCGGTGCTGCGAAATCAACTTCTCAGCTCTGTGGTGGTATTGTGGCATATGCAGCAGGTACAAAGTTTAACAAATGTACCCTTGCAAAGGGTGCTACTGTAGATGCTGGTAGCCACTTCTGCGGTGGTATCGCTGCACGAGCAAGATTTGTGTCTACATTTGACAACTGCGTTGTGGATGGTTGTGTGTCTAACTTTACAGATAACTATACAGGTGGTATTACTGCTCACTTGACATCCGGATATGCAAAGAACTGTATTATCTCACAGTTGGCTTGTATCTCTTCTCGTGGTGACCATACTGGTGGTATTGTGGGTGCTCTGCAACCTTTTGAGACTCTTAATGCAGAGGGTACAAACGGTACGGCACACGTTATTGACTGTATCAACTACGCATTTATCCCTGGTGAGGATAATGTAGGTGGTATTGTTGGCTATCAGGGTAATAGTACTGCTGACCGTGCTTGTAATGTAATCAACTGTGTATCTTATGGCGATGTTCATAGTTATGTAACCTGCGCTGGTGGTATTGTGGGTACTATCTCAAGCTATGGCACGGCTAATATTATCAACTGTAAGAGTTACGGAAATGTTACCTGCTCACAGTACTCTGTAGGTGGTATTGTCGGCTCTGCTACCGTAAAGGTTGAGACTACTATTGACAACTGTATTGCATACGGAAATCTGGTGGGTCAGTACTCTGTTGGAGGTATTGCGGGCTATCTAAAGGTAAACGATGCAGCTTGTATGTTTAATATTATCAACTCTGTTTACGCAGGTCGTCGTATTGAGGCTCGTGGTAATAATGGAGCAAATGGTTATACCCTTGCAGCAGGTATTGTAGGCTGGGCGCAGGTGACAGCGGGTACACTAAATATCCTTAACTGCGCATCTCGCGTTGAGGAGATTCATACGCCTAGCACTGCAGCTGGTTATGCCTCAAAGAATAACGCTATGGCGGGTATTATCGGTTTCCAGAATGGTAGTCCAGTGGCAGCGACAATCCACGGCGTATATTCAACAATCAAGTGGGGTGGCTTCCATACTGACGGCATTAGCTACGACACCCACACTGCACCATCTACTTTGGCGGCAGGTATTGGGTCAAGAATCTACCATGCAACAGTGGACTACGCTTACTATGATGAGTCAGCGCGTAGCTTTAACCCAAGCGCATCAAATAATAAACCGGTACAGGGCGAGCATATCGCTGCTATCACTACAACAGACGATTTGCTGACAAATATGAATGCCGCTGTTGCAGCATATAACGGCAGCTGTAGCTATCCGCTCAAGAGTTGGGTTAAGGATGCTGATGGTTATCCTGTAATTGAGGGTATGGCGACAAATCTTGCAACTCCATCTACTCAGAAGCGTATTAGCGTTATTGGCGATAGTATCTCTACATTTAGAGGTATTGTGCCTAACGGTTATTCTTGTCACTATCCTACTACTGATGGCGATTTGACCTCTATGTCTCAGACCTATTGGTGGATTTTGGCAAATGAGTTGATGCTTGATGCGAAAATTGAGCGTAATATTTCATTTTCAGGAAGTTGCGTTACTAACTCTTCTTCTACAGCAGATAACTACTACGCAAAGCGCTTTATTGACCAGCAGGGCGTTGGCGAGGCAGATATCGTTATTATTCATGGTGGAACTAACGACTGGAATAAGAATATCGCACCACTCTACGGCTCTGTTGCACTCAAGGCAACCGCAGGTCCAAGTGATGCAGACCTTAAGCCATATTTTGATGCAGCCGATGCAACTACAACTCGTGCTGAGGTTGAGGCTCTGAATGATACTACATTCTGCGAGGCGTATATCAAACTTATCGAGCTTATTCTGGAGCGTAGAGCAGATACAAAGATTGTCTGCATCGTGGGCGACTATACAGGCGTAGGTGTTCAGCAGTCAATTCATAAGATTGCAGCTCACTATGGCGACAATGTAAGAGTTGTTGACCTGCTTGCAGTAAATGGCTTCAACGACCAGGTCTATATGCCAAAGCACGACTATAACCCAGAGACAGGCAATGGTTGCCACCCATCTGCTAAGGCTATGGAGTTTATGGCTAAGAAGATTTACGACGACCTTGGTGCTTGGCTTGAGGAGTAAGATAAATCACTCTATATGAAAAAGAAGATGGCTTAGTCATCTTCTTTTTTTTGTAAATAGTGGTGGTTAGGCGGTATATTCTTGAAAAAAATTCGTACATTTGTATAATTTAATGGTACGCTTATGAAGTTGAAGCATCTTTCTGGTTTGTCGTTGCTTTTGCCTTCGGTCTCTGTAGCAGCGGAAAAACCAAATATCGTCTTTTTTATTGTCGACGATATGGGTTGGGTAGATAGCTCTGTGGCTTATGGCGAGCAGGTCTATCCAAATAATTTGCGCTACAATACTCCAAATATGCAGCGTCTTGCATCTCAGGGCGTTATGCTGACCTCAGCCTATGCCTGTCCGGTATCGACACCTACCCGTACATCGCTGATTACGGGAGTTAATGCAGCCCATTCGCATATTACAAATTGGACATCGGCTTTGCGAGATATGCCTTCTGATGCTTCGGGAGGTGCTGTGGCTTCGGTTACCGGAGTGGTGGATAATAGTGGTAGCGAAATTGTCTTTCCGGAGTGGAATATCAATGGAATGAGCCCTGAAGAGGGGGTGGAGAATACTCTCTATGCTACTCCGTTGCCAAAATTGTTGCGTCAGGCGGGATATTACACTATTCATGTCGGTAAGGCTCATTGGGCTTCGGCAGGAACTCCTGGTGCAAGCCCTTACAATATGGGTTATTTAGTCAATATTTCGGGAAATGTAGCAGGTATGCCGCGTAGTTATCTTAGTGAGGATAACTATGGCAATAAGCCCGACAAGTGGACCTATATGGCTGTGCAGAATATGGCTGAGTACTACGGCTCCGGAGTCCATCTTACTGAGGCTCTGACTCGTGAGGCTCTTAAGACTTTGGAGTATCCATTAGAGAATAAGCAGCCGTTTTACCTCTATATGGCGCACTATGCCACTCATACACCTATTCAACGAGACCCTCGTTTTGTGCAGAAGTATCTTGATGCGGGTATGGATGAGGGACAGGCTCGCTATGCCTCTATGGTGGAGGGTGTAGATAAGAGTTTAGGCGACTTGCTCGATTTTTTGGAGGCTCGCGGTGTGGCTGATGATACCATTGTTATCTTTATGACCGCTAATGGTGGTA
>JAZNTY010000204.1:0-7000 GCA_045592005.1 Alistipes sp.
CGCCGGCAAAATGTGCAAGCACATTTCCCGATGCCCCTCGACTTGCATGTGTTAAGCCTGCCGCTAGCGTTCATCCTGAGCCAGGATCAAACTCTCCATTGTAAAAAAAGAATTAATTAAATCTTAGCTCTAATCTCAAAGGTAATTGTTTTGAAATACACTCTTGCGAGTGTGGAAAAACTTATTTAGCTGCTCAAATACCTCAAAGAACGAATTTGTATCTCAAGACCGAAGTCTGTTCGATTTCTCTGTTTCTCTCTCCGATTTTTTGAAGCGGAAAGCGGTTGCAAAGATACGGCAACTTTTCCTAACTTCCAAATTTTTTCGGAAAAAATTTCAAACTTTTTTTCGAAGAACCAAATCGGAGTTGCTTTCATTAAAACGCAAAAGTGAATGCAAAGGTAAAACAACTTTTTTAATTCTCCAAATCTTTTTTCAAAAAAGTTTTCAAAAATTTTTAAGAACCATTTTCTGCGTCCCAGCCCCATATCAGAGCCGAAATCGGGTGCAAAGTAACAACATTAAAATGATATTTGCAAATTTTTTAATAACTTTTTTGCAACATTTTTTAGACCGAAAGTATAATAGCACTATGCATCAAGCAGTTAGCTCTAAAAATAGTTTTAAGAGGCAAATTTCCACTATATAATATATATAGGTATAGATATTTTTACTATCTTTGTGCAAATTCAACTACTATGAAACGACTTTTGATTTTCGCGATAGCAATAGCGATATTCTTCCCCTCAATGGCGGATGAGGACTATACTTCTAATCAGCCAAAGATATCAGATATTGAGTTTTCTAACAAGAGTGAGATACGACAACTATTGGTAGACAAGTTACACAAGCTTGCCAAAGAGGGAAATGCTGATGCTCAAGCAACGCTATCTTCAATCTATCGTTGGGGCGACAAACTGGAGCAGGACCACGAAAAGGCGTTCAAGTGGGCAAAGAGAGCAGCAAGGCAGGAGCATATACACGGTCAATATTTGTTAGGCGACTATTACTATCGAGGTATTGGTGTTAAGAAGAGCCTCAAAAAGGCGGCTAAGTATTTCCGACTTACGGCAGAGAAGGGGTACTCGCCCAGCCAATACTCTATAGGAGTAATGCTCGTCTATGGCAAAGGTATCAAGCAAGATATTGCTTTAGGATTAAACTATCTCAATGAGGCGGCAGAAAAGGGTTACACATCTGCGCTCTATGAGCTTGGTCGCATATACGAGAAGGGGAAATACGCAGATAAGAGTATTGAGTTAGCCGCCAAATACTACACTCGCGCTGCAAAGAAGGGTCACGCCAATGCAAACAACAACCTCGGAATAATCTACTACACCGGCAAGTTAGGCGACAAGGATTACAAGAGGGCGGTTGAGCATTTTACCGCTGGAGCCAAATCGGGAAACAAATATGCACAGACAAATCTTGGCAACTGCTTCCGCCTTGGTCGCGGCGTTGAGAGAGACTACACCCAAGCGGCATACTGGTACGACCTTGCTGCCAAGCAGGGTTGGAAGAACGCATTCTACCACCTCGGCTGGCTATACTATCACGGCAAAGGTGTTGAGAAGGACTACAAGCGTGCTCTTGAGCTATACTTCAAAGCAGCAGAGCAGGAGCATAAAGGGGCTTACAATAATATTGGCATATGCTACGAGTATGGTCACGGCGTAAAGAGGGACTACGCAGAGGCTGCACAGTGGTATGCCCTTGCTGCAGAGAAAGGTAGCCGCGTAGCGATGTGCAACATCGGCAACCTATACTATCACGGCAAAGGCGTGGAGAGAGACTACACAAAGGCGGTTTAAGACCTCAAAAAGTCGGCAGATTTAGGATATCACAGCGCTCAAAATCTATTAGGTGTATGTTACGCGACGGGGTGCGGAGTAGAGAAGGACTATGCAGAGGCTATAAAGCTCTTTACCAAAGCAGCTGAGAATGGCTCGGCAAAGGGTATGATGAATTTAGGCGATATGTACTACTTCGGCAAGGGTGTAGACAAAGACCACTGTCGCGGTGCGGAGTTATACAAAAAGTCGGCACTTATGGGCAATAGTAATGCGCAATACAACTTGGGAAGATGCTACGAGAGAGGTCTGGGAGTAGAGAAGAATCTAACCGAGGCGCTGATGTGGTACACAAAGTCCGCAGACGGAGGTAACAGCGCCGCGATGTATAAGGTGGGCTATATGTGCTACCACGGCAAGGGAACAGAGAAGAGTTACAAGGGAGCTGTTGCCTACTTCCAACAGTCGGCAGAAAAGGGTTACAGTCAAGCGCAGTACTATCTGGCTCTATGCTACGACTTTGGTAGAGGTGTGGAGAAGAATATACAAAAAGCCATTGAGCTATACTCTCTCGCAGCAGCGCAAGGCAATAGCGGGGCTAACTACCGTTTGGGTGTTCTCTATGCAGTGGGCAAGGGAGTGGAGCAAAACTATACAAAGGCTCTCCACCACTACACCGTCGCTGCCGAGAAGGGTCACACAAGCGCAGCATTCTACCTTGGCGAGTGCTATCAGAATGGCACTGGGTGCGAAAAGGACGATGAAAAGGCGAAGTATTGGTATCAAAAAGCCGCCGACAAAGGCTCAAAGTACGCCATAGAGGCACTAAAAGATTTGCAGTAGAGTGGCTTAATTTTACCTACTACAAAAAAGTTGATTTTTTCTTGGAAATGGGGGGGGTACCTTTGAAAAAATTTTAAGCAATATGAAAAGATTAATACCTCTTTTGGTATAGTAGCTACATCTATGGCACTATCTGCACAGAGTCTTGACTACACTCTCAACCTCACTAACGAGGGTGGCAAGGCTATTTCTAACGCCACACTATTTGTTGAGATTGGCAGAACGGGTAAGATTATGAGCGTGGAAATTCTTAAGCAGAACAACCCTCGCGCAGCCAGAGTTGTCAAAAGGGCAATCTACCGCTCCCCACGCTGGACGCCAGGCACAGAGAATGGTAAACCTGTAAATGTTAGTTATACCCTACCGGTCAATCTGCACGGCACTGCTGGATATTAAGCATTGAAAATGCCTGTTAGGTTGTTTCTAACAGGCTTTTTATTATAATAACAAACTACTCCATAGGGAACACTCGTATCTCTGTCACGCCCTCAACAGCCTTTTTGAGAGCTTCAATATCGGTCTTTTCGTCTACCTGACCGTAGTGATAAGGGTAGAAAATCCTTGGTTTGATAGCATTAACCACGCGAGCAGCCTGCTCTACAGTCATTGTATATGGCTGGTTGACAGGCAGAAAGGCGATATCCACACCCTCAACTTTAAGCACATCCTCATTATCCTCCGTATCGCCCGCAACATAGATAGTCGTGCCGCCAAGAGTAATCAGATAGCCACAATCCTCACGAGACTTTGGGTGGAAATCTGTGTGCCCCTCTGATATATTATACGCCGGCACAGCACACACAGTAACGCCCTCAATAGGCATAGAGATAGCGCGTGGCAGCATAGTCACACAGTCGTGCTCAAAAGCTTCGGCGGAAGTTTTATCGCACAAAACAACGGTACTCGGCTTCTGCAACCTCTCAACAGTAGAGAGTTCTAAATGGTCATAGTGCGAGTGAGTAATAAGGATAATGTCTGCCTTTGGTTGACTATCCCAATCAAACTCTCCCACAGGGTCTACATATAGCTGATAGCCATTCCAAGCAATACCTAATGATGCGTGAGCATAGAATGTAAAGGTAATTTTAGAACCATCGGCAGCAGTAACGCTATCCTGCGGATAGGTAGTAAGCTTGCTCTTTGAGCAGCCAAAAAGTGTTGAAAGAATTGACATAAGTATAACAAATTTTCTCATAGCACTACAAATTTAGTGACTTTTAACGAAAAATTCAATATTTAGAGTTACTTTTGCACTATAACACCAAATGATTGTTATGAGAGTTATCAAAAGTGCGTGTCGCACAATAATAAAAATACTACTCGCCATTCTTCTTATTGCTATATTGGCGATAATTACCACCAGCGCAAGTTTGGTATACCATTTTCGAGAGGCAAGACCTTTTAAGGGAGAGAAGATTTTTAACCCCTATCGCAATTTCAATACCTCACACAGCTGGAAGAGAGCCAATTTCCATACCCACACCAAAGTAGAGGGTCCGCTCAATGAGTGTCAATACACCCCAAAGCAGACTTTAGAGTTCTATAACAAGTTTGGCTACGATATTATCACATTCTCAAACCACAACACCTTAACCTCGCACCCTACAGACCCCG
Organism: Alistipes sp.; assembly: GCA_045592005.1. Taxonomy (GTDB): domain Bacteria; phylum Bacteroidota; class Bacteroidia; order Bacteroidales; family Rikenellaceae; genus Alistipes. The sequence continues at coordinate 4,248 of JAZNTY010000204.1, forward strand.
CATTGCAGGTAAACCTATATGAACACGGATACAACCTATTCAAGTTTCACAAGTTGGTATTTGGTAGCCAAAGCGTGAACTACTTTGATCATCTATTACCCCTCTTTACATTCCAGAAGCAATTTCAGTTAGATATACTTAAGAGCCAAAGTGATATTGTGGTACTCAATCATCCGTTAAGAACCACAGGCTTAAACAGCACACAGATGCAACGCCTTTCTGGTTACGATATCATCGAATTAGACAGCGGCAAAAGTACTGAAAATGAGTATTGGGATACAGCTCTATCGGCAGGAAACTATAGTTTTGCCTTAGCTAATGACGACCTCCACCACCCCGACCGCAGTGGAGCAATAGCGGTAAGATGCAACTTTCTACAAACACCGTCAGCCATGTATAACGACATCAAGCAAACTCTGTTAGAAGGGTGCTACTACTCGATGCGTATTCCAGATTACGGCAGTGGCAATTGGCAGGTAAAGAGCGACAAAAACAGAGACTTACCAGCTGTGAAAAACATTGGCGTAATAGACAATACCGTATTTATAGCACTCACAGAGGTGGCAGACAGCATAAAGCTCTTTGGGCAACATCACACAACCCTTGCTATAGCCAAAGGTTGTGACTCTCTAAGCTACACCATGCACTTAGAGGAGCCTTACAGCCGATTTACGGCATACTTCCCAGGTGGGGAGATTATATACAGCAACCCTTTTGCCCGATATGACCATACCATAATCAACTCCCCATTTACCTCAGCAGAACACAGAGTAAATATTATAATGACGATTTTATATAACTTAACACTTGCGGCACTCTTCACAGGAATTGCCATAGTATTGTTCAAAACTGTTTTTGTATGGCGAATTTTATAAAGCAACGGATAAGCATCACCACCCTATCAACCATTTTGAGCATCTACACCTTAGCGGCTTATCACTATCCGCTATTTAAGGTTGTGGTCGACAATATTGAGGGTGGAATAAATGGTATAATCATAACCGGTGGTTTTGCCATACTTATGCTGGCGGCAAATTTCTTCTTTTACAACCTACTACTCTACCTTTTACGCAGCATTGGCAAGTGGTTGATAGCATTTACTTTGGTCGCCGACGCCATTATGCTCTACTTTGTCAACACATACGATGTGCTTGTGACAGACTCAATGATGGGTAATGTCTTTAACACCCGCTACTCTGAAGCATCAGGCTACTTTTCTGTTTCGGCAGTGATATACACCTTTGTTTTGGGCATATTACCTGCCGTATGGATATTATTGCAAGATGTTGATTATAAGAATATTAAGCGCTTTGGCAAAAATACTGCCATCGCCTTAAGCGTGATTATTGGCGTAGTGGTTATCAACATTCAGAACTTCACTTGGATAGACCGTCACGCCACAAAGTTAGGCAGTCTGCTTATGCCATGGTCCTATACGGTAAACTCTATTCGTTATTACAATGCCGAGAAGAAACGCAATGCCAAAGAGATACCGCTTGCCGATGCTACTATAGTCAACAAAGACAAAGAGGTAGTAGTACTGATAATTGGCGAATCGGCGCGCCAAGAGAACTTCTCCCTCTATGGTTACCACCGCAAAACCAACCCACTCCTTGAACTGCAAAATATTACGGCGCTTGTTGCCAAAGCAGCTGCTACATATACCACTGCCGGAGTTAAGGCTATTTTAGACCACAAGCCGACAGATAAGCTATACGAGATTTTACCAAACTACCTCTATCGTGCCGGCGTAGATGTCATTTGGCGTACAGCCAATTGGGGCGAACCTCCATTACATATTGAGAAGTACCAAAAGGTAGCTGATATCAAAGCCCTATATCCTCAAGCTGATGAGCGTTATGATGCTATTTTGCTTGAGGGCTTGCAGGAGCAAATTAACAACTCGGACAAAGATAAAATCTTAGTAGTATTACATTGTAGCACCAGCCACGGTCCAACATACTATACTAAATATCCTGCTGAATTTGAGGTGTTTAGTCCCGTATGCACCACCGTAGAGATGGCAAAAGCCAATTTAACAGAGTTAGTTAACGCCTACGACAATACAATTCTCTATACCGACTATCTTGTAAACTCGGTTATCGAGAGTCTTAAAGGAGTTACTGACCGCCGATGTTGTGCCATCTTCATCTCCGATCATGGAGAGTCTTTGGGTGAGAACAACCTATATATGCACGGTGTACCTATGGCTATGGCTCCAAAAGAGCAGGTAGATATACCTTTTATTATATGGACCTCCGATAACTCTCCAGTAAAGAGAGTTGAGAATGCCGGACAATACCATATATTCCACAGCGTGCTCCGCTTCCTCAACATTTCAAGCCCGATATACAACTCCGAAATGGATATCTTTGAGTAGCGCGTTTGTTTTTTCGGGGTAAAAATTATACTTTTGTGCTGTAATTTTTAACAAATTGGTTCTATGAAAAGATTTTTAATGCTTATGGTTGCAGGAGTTTTTGCTTTATCCGCAGCCGTAGCAAGTGCTTCCACCAACGGTGGTGACCGCATTTTAGGAGTTTACAAAGCAGTAAAGGATGGTGCAGTGTCGAAGGTTCGTATCTCTAAAATCGGTGACAACGCTTATCAGGCTCAGGTTTTCTGGGTTGAGAAGGCTACAAATCCCGACGGAAGTATTCGTACAGACCTTAAGAACCCCGACCCTGCAAAACGCAACACTCCATCTAACCAGATTGTTCTTATCGAGAAGGTAAGCTATGTCGCCGAGGATG
>JAZNTY010000205.1:0-7244 GCA_045592005.1 Alistipes sp.
GTAATATCCAGCATAACTACTCTTCGTCAATCTATAGCGACTATGTTGGCGCAGGTAACTTTGTTGGTACTACGGGCTTGGATGACTACGCTATCTCCAACTTTAAGTTTCAGGCAGGTATTCAGTGGAATATCTTCTCGAATAAGAAACGAATGCTTACCCTCGGCGCTACATATGACTACGGAGGACCATTGCGTCCAAAGTTGACTAAGTCAATATATATCGGCGACTATAACTCGACCATCGTCTCTGTAGAGAGTGTTCGTGGTCAGATGCGTTTGCCACACGCTGTCAATGCCGGTATCTCATATCAGGATGCCCATGTTATAGCCAACTTCGATTATCAATACAGCAATTGGGGCGGGTCGAATGCCTTCTATCAGCAGAACGCTGTAAACGGTCTTGATGTGAAGTATGTGGATACACACACCTATAAGTTTGGTTTGGAGATTATTCCTAATCGCTTTGATGTTCGTCACTACCTCAAGCGTGTCAGCTACCGTATAGGTGCCCGCTATGGCGACTACTACCAGAGCTTCGGCGGTGCCCGTATTCATCAGTACGCTATCACTGCCGGTTTCGGTTTTCCTCTCCGCTTTATGGGAGCAACGAGCATCAATGCCGGTATTGAGATTGGCGGCAGAGGCTCCCTCTCGTCTGTAGTTTTGCCGGAGCCTAACAATAATAGGCGCGTAGGCATTATCCGCCAGGACTATGTGAAGGTAACCCTTGGTTTCTCACTCTTTGGCGAGGACTATTGGTTTGTTCGACCAAAATTTGACTAATTAACAACTAAATTAACAATACAATGAAGGCTTTTAGATTTTTACTTGTTGCAGCTATGGCTGTAGTGGCATCTTCGGTTGTCGCGCAAGATTTTAATGATCCAAAGTATGCAAAGTGGGGAGAGACTGCTGAGCAGCGTAAGGAGAATATCCTTGCAAGTTCTTATCTTAAGGAGGAGGTTGCAAACCGTAACTTTAACTCTGCGGCTCGTTACCTTCAGCAGCTGTTGGCACAGTGTCCAAATGCTTCTGAGAACATCTATGTTAACGGTGTTAAGCTCTACAAGGACAAGGCTAACCGTGCCGAGACCTTGGCTCAGAAAAAGATGTTCGTAGACTCTATTCTCTACCTCTATGATGTTCGTATTGAGCACTTCGGAAACCACCCTAAGCGTGGTCGTGTATACCTGCTTGAGCGCAAGGCTCGTGAGTATCTGACCTACAAGGCAGATGACCGCGAGGGCGTGGCAGCCGCATTTGAGGCAGCTATCGCAGCACAGATTGAGGTTGGCGCTGTAGACCCAGAGGTTGTAGCTATCTACTTCAAGAACCTTTGTGATGACTATCAGAACGATATCGTTGATGCGATGACAGTTGTAAACGCGTACGATGCTCATGCAAAGTACTTTGAGAATATCACTCCGGAGCAGCAGCAGGCAAAAGATCAGTTTGAGCAGAGCTTTGGTATGAGTGGCGCTGCATCTTGCGAGAACCTTGAGACTATCTTCTCTAAGAAGATTGCCGAGAACCCTGAGGATGCTTCTATTGTAGCTCAGGCATTTAAGCTTATGTCTCGTGCAGATTGCTCAAGCGACTTCTTCTTCACTGTTGGAGAGAAGCATTATGCTAATGAGCGCTCTTCAGCTGTGGCAATGATGCTTGCTCAGGGCTTCCAGAATGTAAAGAACTTCGACAAGGCAAATCAGTACTTGCGTGAGGCTCTTGCTGTTGAGACTGACCCTGTTGAGCGTGAGAAACTCTTTGTTCGTATCGGTATCCTCGATATGAGTATGAATAACTTCGCATCAGCTGTTGAGGCGTTCCGTGAGGCTCAGACCATCAATCCTGAGAACGCACATGCTCCATTCTTCTTGGCTCAGTGCTATGTAAATGGTGCTAAGGGTTGCGCAGGTTTGCAGAAGGATGCTATCTATTGGGTTGCATACGACCTTATTCAGAAGGCTCTGCCGCTGCTTGAGACTCAGGACCCAGACCGTGTAGAGGCTGCTAAGCAGTTGGCTACTGCATATCGTGGTGCATTCCCTACTGCTGAGGAGTGCTTCTTCAACGAGCTTGCCGAGGGTTCTACCTATAGTGTAAATTGCGGCTTTGTTCACGGCATCTCTACTCGCGTTCGTTTCCGTGCTCAGTAGTGACAACATAACACCTCTCTAAATAGAAGTTTAGTGAAAAGAATGTTGCACAGATATATGGCAATAGCACTCCTTTTAGTGGGGAGTGCTTTGCTGTTTTCGTGCAAGGAGGAGTCAAAAGTTCAGGAGGAGAACCTTGATGCGGTTATGACTGAGAAGAGTAATAACCTTACAATCGTTGTCTCGGAAAATGGTCGTAAATCTTACCGCTTTACCACACCTTTGCTTGAGGGCTACACTTTGGGTCGTGACCCATATCGCGAGTTTCGTAAGGGTATAAAGATTATCACCTATCAAGACGACTCACTCACTACCGTCAATGCTACCCTTGAGTCCAACTACGCTATCTACTACGAAAATCGTAAGCTCTGGGAGGCTAAGGGCAATGTGCGTATTGTTAAGCATGATGGCACTAAAGTCTATACTCAGCAGCTTTTTTGGAACTCCACCACTAAGCGTATCTACTCTAATGTCGATACTAAGATTGTTACCGCTGACGATACGCACTTTACCGAGGGCTTTGAGTCGGACGAGGACCTTGTAGAGCTCAGTTTTCGCCATTGGAAGGGTAAGGTTATGATGCAGGAGAGCATGATGCCTCAGGGCGACGACTCAACGGCTGTGGATAAACCGGCAGAGCCGGCTACGCCCGTTGCTGAGAAACCTGCCCCTGTCCGCAAAACTATAAAGCCTAATAGACCAAAAACTAATGCTCCCTCTTCTGCAAAACTGACCCCTCGTAAGATGGATGATGGTCAACTCTCTCATCAGGGACAACTACCACAACGACTGAGTTAACCCTCTCTATTTATTAATCAAATAGAATATCCCTTAATATATAAGGTAATGGCTACTTCGATAGTGATTATACTACTTATGCTGCTTCTGTCAGCCTTCTTCTCCGGCATGGAGTTGGCTTTTTTGAATAAAAACCGACTCAAAATGGAGATTGACCGCAAACAGAGCCGTCTGTTTGACTATTTAGCCGATTTGTTTGCACGCAATCAGGGGCAGTATATCACAACCATCCTTGTGGGTAATAATATTACCCTTGTCATATACTCTATGTGTATGTCTCAGGTTATCCGCGTTGTGGCATATATGCTTGGTTGGGATAATGTCTATTCAGAGGGCTCCTTTGTTTTAGAGACTATAATACCTACTATTATCGTCATCTTTGTTGCTGAGTATCTTCCTAAATCTGTTGTGCGCAGCAATCCGAACTTTTACTATCGCTTCTTTGCGCCCGTTATCTTTGTCTTCTATCTGCTACTCTATCCGCTGGCACGCTTTACTACGCTGCTTTCGTACGCTCTTTTACGCCTCTTTGGTCGTACTCCAGCCGAAGCAGAGCGCCAGACTGAGTTTGATAGGACCGATTTGGAGAGTCTGCTTGATGCTAATAATAACGAGACTCAAAACGACTCCGATGCGGAGATAAAGATGTTCCAAAATGCGCTGGACTTCGCCGACCTGCGCGTTCGCGACTGTATGGTCTCGCGTGTAGATGTGGAGGCGGTAGATATCGACCATACCACAATAGAGTCGCTTACCGATCGCTTTGTGGAGAGTAAATATTCGCGTATCTTTGTTTGGCGTGAGAGTATAGATAATATTATCGGCTATGTCAACTCTAAAAGCCTCTTTAAGTCGCCAGCAACTATCGAACAGGTGCTTATGGATGTAGACTATGTTGCTGAGACTCTTCCACTACAAGATATGCTGACCCTCTTTATCAAGCAGAAGAGTAATATCGCTGTTGTTATTGATGAGTTCGGAGGTACAGCGGGTATCATCTCTTTGGAGGATGTGCTGGAGCAAATCTTTGGCGAAATAGAGGATGAACACGATGTTGAGGAGTTGGTTGAGAAACAGATAGGCGATGGAGAGTATGTCTTCTCTTGCCGTTTGGAGGTGGAGTACCTGAACGAGAAATATGGTCTTGGCATAGAGGAGAGTGACGAGTATGATACCCTTGCCGGCTATATAATCTCTCGCTATCAGGAGTTGCCGGCGGCTGGTACACAGATGGAATTTGACGGTATGCGTATCAAGATTATGCGCACCACACGCTCCCGAATAGAGCTTGCAAAGGTGCAATGTGTTAAAAAATAGTGCGAAAGGGCGAATATTTGGAATAAAATTACTATATTCGCGGGTTAATTGATAAAAATTATTACAAAAATATTCTGATATGGTAAGTTTGAACACTTTAAGAACCAAATTTGGCATCCTGCTCTCTATCGTTATCGCAGGCGCACTTTTGGCATTTATCTTCTCTCTTAAGACAGAGATGGGATTTTCGGGCAACGACCCAGAGGTCGGCTCAATCAATGGTGAGGATGTGCATTACTCAGAGTTCCTTGCCGCTTATGATGATGTTAAGGCTCAGATGGGCGAGCTCAATAACGACCAGCTCGCACAGCAGGCACTCTCTAACACCTGGCAGGTGCTTTTGGCAGACCGCGTTTTTACTCCTGGTCTTGAGGAGCTCGGTCTTGGCGTGTGCAGCGCAGAGCACAAGGCTTTGGTTCGTGGCGAGCGTGCAAGTAATGTCTTCATGAGTATCTTCGGCAATCCACAAACCGGTGAGTATAGCACAGAGGCTGTTACCGCATTCCTTTCACAGCTTGAGGGCAACCCACAGGCTCAGAAGATGTGGGCATTTATCAGCAAGCAGGCTGACTTGGACCGCTCTATGATGAAACTCCAGGCTCTTGTTCAGAAGGGTGCTTATGCTACCGCTCTTGAGGTTGAGCGCGGTGTAAAGGCTGCAAACGATACCTATAATGGTCGCTATGTTATCAGCCGCTACAATACCGTTGCAGACTCTTTGGTAACCGTTTCTGATAGCGAGGTAAAAGCTTACTATAAGGCTCACAAATCTCAGTACAAGCAGACTCCTTACCGCACTATCTCTTATGTAGAGTATGAGGTTGTCCCTACCGAGGCTGATAAGGCTGCTGTAGAGGCTGAGGCTAAGGCTGCTGCTGAGCAGTTCGCTACCGTAACCGATTTCAAGGCTTATGCTCGTGATAACCGTCACGCCTCTGTAGCTCAGACCTTCATCACAGCCTCTCAAATGTCTGCTGACGAGAGCCAGGCTCTTACTAATGGTAAGATGTACGGTCCTGCACTTGTTGCAGACGAGTGGCGTGCAGCTCGCGTAGTTGAGGTTCGTAATGTGCCTGAGAAGTATACTTTGAGCCATATCGTTCTCAACTATGCAGACGACAAACTCGCAGATAGCCTCGTTACTGTTGCTAAGAAGGGCGACTTCGCAGCTTTGGCTTCACAGTACTCTATCGCAGAGACTGCTGCTGAGGGCGGCGTTATTGGCGAGGTAACCTACTCTTCTTTGGCTCCAGAGTTCGCTGATGCGCTCGTTGGTAAGAAGAAGGGCGATGTTGTTAAGGTATCTATGGGCAATGTTATCCAGATTTTCAAGGTGGACGGTGTCAGCGCTATCCAGAAGCACTATAAGACCGCTAACCTTAACTATCCTCTCGTTGCTTCACAGCAGACTCAGCGTGATGTTCATAACGCTGCCAGCCTCTTCGCTGTAAACGCAAAGAGCGAGGGCTTTGAGGCTACCGTTACCGCTCAGTCTCAGTCTGCTCGTACCGCAAATATCGAGAAGGCTGCTCGTACAGTTCGTGGTATCGATGCTAACTCTTTGGAGGTAATCTATTGGGCTAATAAAGCTAAGGTGGGCGATGTTTCTGAACTCCTTAAGCTCGATAATAACCACTATGTTATCGCAACTCTTACCGGTATCAACGATAACGAGTACCGTACCGTTAACGAGGTCGCTGCTCAGATTAAAAATACCCTTCTCCGCGATAAGAAGTTTGAGCTCATAGCTGCTAAGATGACAGGCAACACTATTGAGGAGGTTGCTGCTGCTGCCGGTAGCGAGGTTAAGACCTTTGAGGATGTTAAGTACGATGCATACTATATCCCAGGTGTTGGCGTTGAGCCACGCGTTCTTGGTGCTATCTCTGCACAGCAGACCGGTACCCTTACAGCTCCTATTAAGGGCGCTAGCGGCGTATTTGTTATTGTTACCGATGGCACTACTTCTGCTGCTGAACCTCAAACCCTTGAGGCTGAGAAAGTTAAGCAGCAAGCTTCTGCCGAGCAAAACGCTTCTCGTGCTATCTATGCTTTGCAGGAGTTGGCGGAGGTTGAGGATAATACTGTCGGCTACTTCTAGTTTTGAAGTTATAGTGTGCCACCTACGGCACATCCCTTAAATATCACCAGCGGATGTACGCTTTAGTACTATCCGCTGGTGCTCTTTTTTACGATGCACCGTATCTGACACACTCTAACATCAAAACGACTGTGCGAGTACTATCCACTGCTAATTTTTTTTTGCCGAGCGAAAGTAAGTCCTCGCCTAAAATCAAATTTAACCGTTAGCTGTTAGTTCAATTTTTTGGTAATTATGCGTTTATTTATAAAAGTTTTATTAACTTTGTGAATAGATATGTCTTACCTTAAAACTTTACGGTTGTGAAAGTTAATATTGAGATACTGGCGGCTATATACAAGTTGGGCACTGCTGTAGTATGTGCAGATGAAAATTTTGACCCGGTGTGTGCCAAACCTTTGATCGCTTTCTTCTATGGAATCAATGGCTTTAACGATGAGGCGATGCAGCGTGTGGCTGACTATGCCAATAAGAATGAGTCAATGACAGTGCAGAGGGTTGTTGAGCTGGTTTCTGACTTTGATATTGATGCCAAGAAGAAGATTGTCAATGTCTTGGCAGATATTGTTCGCGCGGAGCGGACTATGTCAGAGAACAAGCTCAAATTGTTTAATGGTCTCAGAAGTCTCTGTGGTCTTCCAGAGCCTGATGTGCCGTTGGTAGTTAATTCGGAGGATGTTATCGCGCCGACATTCCTCGCTGCAAAGACAAATGGTCTTGCCTATCCGTTCCAGAGTGAGGCTCAAGACTGGAGCGGGCTGGATGCTGATATAGCAGAGCATATCGGGGCGGAGCGTACCGAGGTTGTACGCTTTACAGCACCGCTAAATGCGCTGTCAAAGCGTCTGGGACTTGTGGATTGCCACCTTG
>JAZNTY010000206.1:0-4627 GCA_045592005.1 Alistipes sp.
ACTAAACCTCATATTCTCGGTTCGACCATTACTAAGTTCTACCCGCACATAGACATAATTGCCCAAATAGCTATCAAGTGTGACAGATATATTTAATGTAACATCGAAAAGGGTATAAGATTCAACCGTACATTGCGCAGACTCAATTGTAGGACGATTTTGATATGGTTCAATATCCACATTTTCACACGACGATACAAACATCGCCATAATACTAATGATTAAATATAGTATGTATTGTTTCATATTCAAGTAGTTTAAAAACAACATCCAAAACCTAAATTACTCGCAAAACCATACTTAGGAGTATAAATGGTTCCAGCAGAGATGTTGAACCATTTGAATTTCAACATCAAGCCCAAATCAATACAAATGGTTGTGGCAGACTTGTCCGATGCCAAATAAAGACGAGAATCTATGGCACTACGATATGCAACACGGCGCCAAGAGGCTCCGACTCCGGTATACAAATGTAGCGGACAACCCATACGAACCAACAAACCGGCAGTCACAGCGCTATAGCTTGCATCTGCCATAACTGAACTATCGTTATTTAGATATTCCAAACAAGCATCTTGAGAATTGATTGTCCCAGAAGTTTGACCGATACCATCTCCGAATAAGCCCTTTGCATACCCACCTAAAACTTTACCACTCCAGCCTGCCATAAAACCGTATGATAGGTATTGAGGATACTTGATATATGGCATTGCAAGATTAAACGAGACAAAAAAGCGACCTTTGCGACCTTTAGCCCTCTCTTCTCGTGCTGCTTTTTTTGCCTCAAGCGCTGCCTGCTTCTCCTCAAGTGCTGCTTTTTTCTCTGCCTCAAGGCGCGCCAGCTCCTCCTCTGATATTGTGGGTTTTACCTTTTTACCTTTTTCTACTTTTGTTACAGTAGTAATAATTGTCATCATAGCACCTTTAACCTCGTTGCGTTTTTGAGCAACGAGGTTAATAGGGATAGATATAAAGATGACAAACAAAAGCGATATAATCAATCGTGACATAGTAATTAATAATCTTATTTATCAACTCGGATATTCAACTTTGATGACGGCGTATTAACAACCTCTGCTCCATCTTTAGTATTTAGCATACGGACTCCTTTCAGAAGTTCTACATCTTTATCATTAGCATTGCGAAACTTAGTATAATACGCAGGATAACCAGATACCGTTATCTCTAATCTATTATTTTTGGTTACCACATCAATAGTAGCACCTACTAAAACATCTGCTTTGTGAGCACGAACTGCGCGGCTCAATGTAATCTTCTTTAATTCAGTAATGTTTTGTAGCAATGCCGGAGTTACCTCAAAATTGGCAAATGTCTCCTTTTCTGTGTAATACACCTTTTCATTCGAAACGCTAAGATCTGCAATTACAGGCGTAAGAAGCATACTCTGCTCAGGTTCAAGAACGCGCGCTGAAGACTCCACATAGTCCGTTGTTTGCACGCTTTGAGTTGTTGTGCAGTTTACAAACAAAGCTGACGCAACACTAAGAGTTAAGAAAAATCTCTTCATTTTTTTGCATTTTGCGCCTTCCAGCTCCAAATAAGGCAATTATATAAAATAAAGAAAGTGTGGAGTTGATTTCGTTTATCGAATAGATGGTTGTGGAATACCCGAATGAAAATAAACGATACAATATCCCCACACTTGTAATATGTATATCATTATGCAGGATGCACAATAATCATACATATACAAGAAGTAGGTGTCGTTCGTTATCCCATCATTCTGAAAACTTCCACATTTTCTATTCAGGACTGCGAAAACACTTTCTAATATGTCTGCCAAGACTATATAAACAAGCCTTAAGCATCACAAAATTAGAAACTTTTTCGTAAATGAACAACACCTACAGTGCAAATTTCTAACAATATTTCCAAAAAATCAATATTGAAATAGAACTTTGATATTTATAAATTAAGGCAGAAAGCACATTTCGCAATCAAAAGGTAATAGTACTCCCTCAATCTAATCGTCAGAAAGGCGTAGTTGCAACGCTGTGATTAAGCAGAGAGCAATCAAACTTGTTTGAATTGCCGAAGCGGAGCAGCGAAAAGCTCCTGAAAGGAGATTAACGCTCGGCTCAGAAAACAACGAAGGGCTGTACTTGCGGTACTGCCCTTTGTTGATTTATGAGTTAGCGGAGGCAAATATGCCTTTATCACGATTAGATTTCAAGGGCGCCACCCTGACCAAACACCTTACCCACAAGGGTATCAAATGTCTGAGTACGCTTAGCGAGGTCAAAGAGGTTTACTCTCCAGCGCATAAGCTGTACGAAAGAAGTCATATTCTTCCACTGTGCGCGAGATACGCCAATCTGCTCAGGAGCAACAGGTGCGCCTGCGGTTACAAAGAGGTCACGCATCTTCTCAAATGAGTAAACCTGATTGCGGAGCTTCTCGCGGAACTCTGGCCAAGTAGCCTTAACGCGGTTAAGCTGCTCGCGAACCTCCTCTGGGCTCTGCCACTTCTTAGCAATCTCGGTAGGACCAAGCTCTGGCACTGGGAAGTCCTTGAAGAGCTCAGTAGCGCGTGCAACCTCCTGCTCCTTAGTAGGCCAAGCGGCAACGCAAGCGTCTACATCAAGCTTTGAAAGGTCAAGCTTAAGCAATTCGTCAAAGAATGCACACATAGTTACAGTACCAACAGAAACTTGGAAGCCGTGGAGTACCATACGGTCCTCAAATGTGTGATGAGTCATATCAAGGTAGTGGCTAAAGAGGTGCTCAGCGCAAGAGAGTGGACGAGTGTCATTTGCAATCTGCATAGCAACGCCAGAGAGGGTAAGACCTGCAAATACATTCTCAACAGCGCGTGGAGTGCGGTCTGCAATACCCTGAGCGTCAGCAAGAACCTCTGGAAGCATATCGTGAATAACATGCCAAGCATCGTCACGGATAGGCTCTGTGCCAAAAAGGTCAGCAATCATCCACTCGCCACCAGCAGGAACCTTAGCAGCAAGGTCAGCATAACCAGCAGTGGTAAGGCGTGCAGGAGCGTTACAGAGGACATTTGAGTCGCCGATGATTACCAGCGGAGCAGGGCAGGTAAAGGTCTGCTTTGCGCCATCCTTAACAATCGCTGAGCCTGAAGCTGAGTAGCCATCAGCAGATGCCGCAGAAGCGATGCAGATATAACGCTGACCCAGACGATGTGAAGCGAGTTTACATACATCGTTGATAACACCAGAGCCTACAGCAATAGCGATAGCGTCATACTGCTTCATAACCTCCTCAATCATCTCGACATACTTCCACTCTGCATGGAAACTCTTGTCTGGGATAATAAATTTCTCACAGTCAACGCCCTCAGCGTTCATAATGTTGTAAACATCCTCGCCGGCAGCAGTCCATACGAAGTGGTCGGTAATAACCACAGCCTTGCGACCTGGGAAGAACTTTTTGAACAGAACAGGAGTACTCTTTAACGCACCCTGAGAAATCTCAGCGCCTTTGGTTTGTCCAGCCATTTCCAGCGCTTTGTCCATTCTTTCTTTAATTGTCATAGCTTTCTTATGTTTTGATAATGAAACAAATTCTAAATCTCTACAAAGGTAATAACTTTTTATATAATGTGTACCATTTGACCAATATTTATTTTTCTGTCCACTTTTCGCCCTTCAAAACCACTCTCTCTGCTACAGAACGCAGGTATGAGGCAATTTCGGGCTTTAGTTTTCCATTTGCAGGGTCGGCACCGAATGGCTCCTTATAGACGGTCAAATATGCCACTACAGCTGCCAAATAGGAACCGGCGTATGACTGATGATGATTATCTTTGTGATAAAGATTGATATCCGGGCGCTCGTGCATTACAATCTGCCACGCATAACCCACCGGAGTAATCAGGGCATTATTTTGCTCAGCCTCAGCTGTAATAACCTCAATGAGTCGGTTCTGCATTGCATCATAATTTGCGTATAAATGAGGATACTTAGCTATCAGATGTTCATACTTGCCGAAGTTGTTGTTACCGTAGCGTCTACCCCAAGTTATCTCAAGGCATACTTTAGCTTCAGGACTGCTCTTACGAATACGGTTTACCATCTTTTTCATATTCTCCTCTACGCCATAGTCATCAGGGGTGCCATTGAGCGTTGGTTGAATACTTTGGTCTTGCAACATAACATAGTTATAACCGCCCTTATCTACCTGCTCTGTAGAGTATGGATTGGCAAGGTGCGCCTTCATCGTATAGCCACCCGAAACAAAGATATTGCAGTCTGCATAGTGACCCTCTCGCCAAGCAATCTCCTTAAAAATTACAGGATATGTATGGTAGAAAGTATAACTGTTGCCTATAAACAACATCTTGAGCGTATCGCGTGGAACACTATTGTTGTAAATAATAATCTGCGGTTGCTGACCATTCGAAGAGGGGCTTACAATAGTTGCTAAAGCAGATTGCTTAGCTACACGGCGTAAACGAAACGCCACAGCGCCCGACTCTATAGCCTTATCGAGCCTTACCGACTGCCACAATCGACGAGGATGTTTTACATTAGGAGTTGTTGATAGATTTGCGCCGTCCGCCTCAGCAGCCATTACCGGCAACCACTTTTTGCCATCGCGATATTCAAGAGCAAATCGCTCCGCCACCTCGCCACTT
>JAZNTY010000207.1:0-8810 GCA_045592005.1 Alistipes sp.
CCGACATAGCAATTACATCCAATCCATCCTGCCACGCCTCGCGCACACGACCTACAGGCGAAACCTGAGCATCAGCAAATACGGAGTGCATATGGAAATCACATTTTAGGGTCAAATAGCCCTCAATATTTGGCACCGAAACAACACGGCGTACAGCCTTCTCAATCTGCGCACAGTAGGTTCTGTCATCAGAATTTTCAGGGGGAGTCTTAGCCTCGGCGGTCGCAGCTGCTGCAATCAAACCGAGAAGTAAAAATAGTTTTTTCATCGCTACTTATCTAATCTAATAATGTTTCAAGTCTATTATAGCCGCCTACTTCATACATCTGCGGCAGAAGGTTGCGATAAAATGTGCGAACATCTTCCCAACGGTAGTATGGAGCCTGAGAACTATCTATCTGCTTAGGGAAGAGTATCTCCTCCTCGTTAAGGAGCATCTTAACAAGCACCTGACCCTGCTTATTGCGGTAGAATATCCACTGCAAATTACAACCCATAGGGATATTATAATCCTGCCAAACGCGTTCTATATCATCAAAGTCCTTTACCTCCTCGCTCCAGCCAGGAATACGCATAGTGTTGAGTAGACCCATAATATTGCCGTCGTGACCGAAACGGAGGGTTACAGCCTCCTTGCCGGCAGCTACTTTTTGCTCAGCATCCTCAATAATTTTCTCCAACAGCGGTGTTGAGACGCCATTTAAGAACTTACCCTCAATACCCGAAGGACCCTTTTCATGATAAAAAATTGCATTTACTAAGCGCCACTGCTGATAGAGTTCCTCTTTTGTAAAGACATCAAGAATAGAGACATCTGTTGGAGTGCCAGGCAGTGATGTTGCGGTCTTAAAGAGGTAAAAGACGAACTCGTGCGGTGCAGGCATACTCTTTACATAACCGGGCTTAAAGAGGGAGTTGAGCAGGCGAGAAATATCGACATTTGCTCGGCGATATGCTCTCCACTCTTTTGTCCACTGAGGGTTGGCATTATGGCGGTAGATATCGATATATTTTGCCAAACGCGGATCATTATCCTTGTAGTAAGGGTTGAGCCACTTCTGGAACGGCTTACCACACTCATAGTGAATATCGAGCCTATTATTATGGTGCAAAAGCTCATCGCAAAAGGCTGTCATACTTATCAGCACGCGTGGTACAATAGTACTCTTGGCATCGATATAGTCAGCCTTTTTGAAGATTTGCTTATAGTTCTCATACATACGGGCTGCAATCTGTCTGTGCTGCTCCTGACCCTTGAGCGACAACTCACCAGGACGACCATACACCTCCTCCTTAGCCTTAGTTAGGCGTGCAAAGACATCCTTACCATAATCGGTAAGTTTATCAAAATAGGCAGCATCTGCCAAAATACCATATGCGCGGTCGAACTTTTCATCTTTCAATATATAACGCGAACCATGACGACCATAATGGCTGATATAGAATGGTTTATAACCCTTTGGAACAGGAGTCTGCTCCTTAAACTCTGTCGGATAGAGGCGGTATACGCCAAGGGCGTAGTTGCTATCTGATAGAATCAGCTCGCGAGCACTCTGCGCCGTAGCCGTAAAGGCTAAAATTATCGCTACTGCGGAAATAAAAAATCTTCTCATATAGTTTGTCAGTTTTTAGGTTCAAATCTTTTTTTAGTGCGCCTCAAGCCAACTCTTACCAACGCCCACATCAACAACAAGTGGTATTGAGAGCTGCGCAGCCCCCTCCATCTGCTGGCGAACGATGCGCTCCACAGCCTCACGCTCTGAAGGGATAAGGTCAACAACTATTTCGTCATGTACCTGAAGTATCAATTTTGAGCGTATACCCTGCTCCTTGAAGGCGCGAGCTACGCCAACCATAGCTATCTTCATTATATCGGCGGCACTTCCCTGAATAGGGGCATTTATAGCATTACGCTCTGCCAAAGCACGCGTATTGGCATTACGGGAGTCTATTCCGTCAAGGTAGCGACGACGAGAGAATATTGTTGACACATATCCTACTTGACGCGCCTCAGAGACGGTCTGTTCCATATATCTTCTAACCCCTGGATATGAGTTGAAGTAGCTATCAATCAACGCCTTAGCCTCTGAACGCGGAATATCCAAACGCTGCGAAAGACCAAAAGGCGAAATGCCGTATATAATGCCGAAGTTGGCTGTCTTTGCGCGCCTACGCTCCTCTGCCGTAACCTCTGCTACAGGTTTACCAAAAATCTTGGCGGCAGTAGCGGCATGAATATCCTCTCCCTGACGAAAAGCCTCACAAAGCGACTCATCGCCACTTAGGTGCGCCATAAGTCTAAGTTCCACCTGCGAGTAGTCCGCCGAGAGAAGTAGTCCATCTGCGCGTGAGGGGATAAAGGCATCACGGATAGGACGACCTATAGCATCACGAATAGGAATATTCTGTAAATTAGGGTTGGATGACGAGAGTCTACCTGTAGCTGTTACCGCCTGATTATAAGAGGTATGTATGCGACCTGTAACAGGGTTTACCAACTCAGGCAGAGCCTCAATATATGTCGATAATAGTTTCTTAACACCTCGATATTCGAGAATTGTCCGCACAATCTCATAGTCGGCAGCAAAGCCTGTCAAATACTCCTCGTCAGTGCAAAATTGCTTGGTCTTGGTCATCTTGGGTTTATCGGCAATGCGCATCTTAGAGAAGAGGACCTCGCCAATCTGCCTGCCGGAGTTGACATTGAGCGCCGGCTCATCAGCCAACTGTCGTATCTTCTGCTCCAGCTGCATCAATTTAATACCCAAAGTTTCCGAGTATCTCCTCAGCGCCGGACTATCTATATTTACACCTGTCCATTCCATATCGACAAGTACATCAATCAGCGGTTCCTCAATATTGCTATAGAGCCCCCACATCTCTCCCTGCTCAACCAATGGGAGCAGGGCATTATAGAGTTGCAAAGTGATATCGGCATCCTCAGCGGCATAGTCCGCAATACGCTCTATACCCACCATATCCATGGTTATCTGCTGCGCACCCTTACCTATAAGTGCCGTTATCGGTATAGGCGAATAGTTCAAATAACGCTCCGCCAACGCATCCATAGAGTGGCGAGCCTCAGGGTCAAGCAGATAGTGCATCAACATAGTATCCGCTTTGCGACCCTTCACTTCTATACCTAAAGTGCGCAAAAAGAGGATATCGAACTTCATATTTTGCCCCACCTTTATCGACTCTTCGCTCTCAAAGAGCGGCTTGAGTAGCGCTGCATACTCTGTCTCTATACGATTTCTGTCGCCAGAGGTGGTAAAAGGCACATACCACGCCTTATGAGGTTCTATAGCTAACGACAGACCTACTATACGGCTGCCGAAAATATCAAAGCCTGAGGTCTCCAAATCAAAACAGAGCACACGGCTACTCATACACTGCGCCACCACATCGCTAAGCATCTTAGCATCGTTAACCACCATATAATCATGTGGCGTAGTGGATATAGTGGCAAATATATTCTGCGCCTCAGCATCAGTATCCAACTCCTCAACAATAACACTTTGCGCGGGAGTATTATCCAAAATATCAAAGAGAGATGCTTGACCCTCCATAGCCTTACGACGAGCTGAGCCCGCCTTCATTCGAGCCATATTGGCAAGCTGTGTCTGCTCCGCCTGATGCGGTATTGTGCCATCATCTACAGGGGCTAAGTTGTTTATATCGTTCAAAAAGCCCTTAAAGTCCAACTCTGTAAACAAAGACTTAAGCATATCTATTTTAGGGCAGCAAACCTTCAACGCCGACTCATTAAACTCTATAGGCACATCTAAACATATAGTGGTTAGCACCTTCGATTGACGGAGCTGTTCCACTGAAGCTGCGATATTAGCACCCTGTTTACCACCTATGGCGGCAACATTGGCTATAATATTCTCCACATTACCCCAACGCTGCACCAATTTGCTTGCACCCTTCTCGCCTATACCAGCAACGCCTGGAATATTATCCGAGGCATCGCCCCACAAAGCCAGAATATCTCGTACAAGTGCAGGGTCGTCAATGCCATACTTCTCACAAATAGCCGCCTTGTCGACTATTTCTATTTGGTCGCCCTTCTGCTTATATATCTTACGGTGCTCGCCTACAAGCTGCCCATAATCCTTATCGGGGGTAACCATATAGACATCATATCCTGCCTCCGCACCCTTAAATGCGAGAGTGCCGATAACATCATCTGCCTCATAGCCTTCCACCTCCAGTATAGGTATGCACATCGCCTCAACAATGCGCTTAACATATGGCACCGAGAGCAATATATCCTCCGGTGTATCGGGACGGTTCGCCTTATAGTCGGCAAACAACTCCTTGCGGAACGAACCTCCGGCAGGGTCAAATGCTACACCTAATAAATCGGGTTTCTCTCGACTAAGGATATCTCTCAAGAACTTGGTAAACCCAAATACGATAGATGTATTCATTCCAGCACGATTACGCATAGGTCGACCCATAAAGGCGTAATAGTACTTGAATATCAACGCATAAGCGTCTATAAGGAAAAGCTTTTTCATATCACACTACATATTATCCTCTGCATACCACTCAGCATAAGATGTAGCTGTTTCGTGCAGTCGTAAACTATGCAACTTAACCCTTTTCGGCAATGCACCCTGGAGACGCGCAGCAAAATCGGCAAGCATATTCTCACAAGTAGGTTGGTAGTCCACCAACACAACATTGGTAAATTGACTGCCCATACTTTTAGCTAAAGCCTCAGCCTCAGGGGTACGGCGCATAACAAATGAGTGGTCAAGTCGCTCAATTATCTGTTGCGCAACAATACTCTTAAGTTCGCCAAAGTCCATAACCATACCCAACTTAGGGTCCGTAGGATCTGTGACGGGCTCGCCCTTAATGGTCACAAAGAGTCGGTAAGAGTGTCCATGAACCTCACGACACTTACCGTCATAGCCCCACAGCGCATGTGCCGACTCAAATGAAAACTCTTTGGTCAATCGTATCATCGGCGTGAGCGGTCAAGGTAATCAATATGTGGTTCACGCTGAAATGCCTCACTCAGCGAGATATAAGTCTGTGTGGTAGAGATACCAGGAACGCGTAGGATACCGTCAAAGATAGTACGCATAAGATGGTCATTATCAACACAATAGAGTTTAAGCATAGCGTTATAGGTACCTGTAATAAAATGACATTCAACAACTTCCGGTATATTCTTAATTTTCTCAGCCACTGAAACACTCATTATCGGATCCTGAATACGGATACTGATAAATGCGCAGACATCAAAGCCCAATAATTTGGGGTTAACCATCATTCGGCTACCCAATATTACACCCGACTCCTCTAATTTCTTGATGCGCTGATGAATAGCTGCACCAGAGATACCGCACTCACGAGCAATCTCCAAATAGGGCATACGCGCATTTTTGACCAAAAATTTTAATATCTTTCGATCTGTATCGTCTAAAATTACTTTATGGTTGCTCATAACTCCTCACTCTTTACTTCAACACATTCAACTCCTTACCTACTGCCACAAAAGCATCCACACAACGGTCAAGATGCTCAGTGGTATGACCTGCTGAGACCTGTACGCGGATGCGGGCAAGACCCTTTGGTACCACAGGATAGTAGAAACCGGTAACAAATACGCCACGCCGCTGAAGAGCAGCTGCAAATTCTTGCGATAGCTTAGCATCATAGAGCATAACAGCACAGATAGCTGAATCTGTAGGCTTAATATCAAATCCTGCGGCAATCATCTTACTGCGGAAGTACTCTACATTGGCAACAAGGCGGTCGTGGTGCTCATTGCTCTCCTCCAACATCTTAAACAACTCGATACCCGCGCCAACTACTGCTGGCGGCAAAGAGTTCGAGAACAGATAAGGGCGAGAGCGCTGACGGAGCATATCGATAATCTCCTTGCGACCTGTTGTAAAACCTCCCACAGCACCACCAAAAGCCTTACCCAAAGTGCCGGTAATAATATCTACCTGACCACGCAGATTATATAGCTCAGTAATACCACGACCTGTAGCTCCCAAGACACCTGCCGAGTGGCACTCATCCACCATAACTAAGGCGTTATATTGCTCAGCCAACTCACAAATGCGATCTAAAGGAGCGGCATTACCATCCATTGAGAATACTCCGTCGGTACAGATAATTCTAAAGCGCTGAGCCTGCGCGCGTTTGAGGCAGTCCTCCAAAGAGTCCATATCTGCATTAGCATAACGGTAACGCACAGCCTTGCACAGACGCACTCCATCGATAATAGAGGCATGGTTCAACGAATCGGAGATAATGGCATCCTGCTCAGTAAACAGAGGCTCAAACACTCCACCATTTGCATCAAAACAAGCTGCATAGAGTATTGTATCCTCGGTGCCAAAGTAGTCGGCAATAGCCTTCTCAAGTTGTTTGTGCATATCTTGACAGCCGCAGATAAAACGCACCGATGACATTCCGTAGCCACGCTCATCCATAGCGCGCTTTGCCGCCTCAATGAGTCGAGGATTGTCCGACAAACCTAAGTAATTATTAGCACAGAAGTTTAGGCAGGGTTTTCCTGCAACCTCTATCTCTGCACGCTGTGGTGAACAAATCTCTCTCTCGGTCTTGTAAAGACCAGCATCTTTAATCTCTTGGAGCTGCTGCTCCAAATGCTCTTTGAAAGTACCGTACATAGTTGTAATGGTTTTATTAATTTGTATTTATCTGATTTTCATCATATTACCCTCTGTATAACCCACTATTGATTACACTTTTTAACTTTACTATTCGCAAAGATAACATTTTTATACTATTTTCAACCATTTTGCGCCATTTTTTATTCTCTGTGTTAGAAATTGTTACTATACACTTTATGCGTTAAACACAACTGCTGGTACAAAAAAATCACAAAAAGGTACATCTTTTGCCAAAAATCATTACCTTTGTAACATATTGGTTAAAAAATGTGAAAGTATAACTCTGTAAAACATACGATTATGAAATTTATGAAGGTTTTTTGGGCAGCATTGCTGGCTGTGGTTGTCGGTAGTGTTATTTCGGGTCTTTTTTGGCTTTTTACATTCTTGGGACTTGCTGGCTCTATGGGAGGTAGTGTTGTAACCGTCATGCCTAACTCGATACTCAAAATCGACTTAGCTGACAATATTACCGACTCGCCGGTGGTTAACCCATTTGCCAACCTTGCATCTATGAGTGCTACACGCACCCTATCACTTCTCAGTGTGTTGCGCTCTATTGAGACGGCGGCTACCGATGAGCGTATCAAAGGCATCTATCTCAACTTTTCAGGTGGCGGTGCAGTCTCTGCAACAGCTTTGGAAGAGATGCGCGAAGCTTTAGAGGCTTTCAAAAGTAGCGGCAAATTTATCGTAGCCTTTAATGATGGCTATTCACAGATAGGCTACTACTTAGCCTCTGTAGCCGACAAAATATATCTGCAACCTGAGGGTGGTTTTAGCTGGATGGGTATGAGCAATACCCAAATCTTCTTTAAGGGCACTTTGGACAAGTTAGATATCAACTGTGAGGTTTTCCGTCCTACATCGTGCAAGTACAAGAGTGCTGTGGAACCATATATCCTGGAGAAGATGTCGCCGGCAAACCGTAAGCAGGTAGAGGTCTTTGTCAATAGTATGTGGAACACCATTAGTCAGGCTGTGGCTACCTCACGCAATACTACCGTTGCCGCCCTGAATAATATTGCCAATACTCAACCTATGATGTTGGCTCAAGAAGCTTTGGAGGCTAAGTTAGTCGACGGTCTGATATACAGAGACCAGATGGAGGATGTTTTTGCTGAGTATGGCGTTGAAAAGGGTCTATTAGGAGAGTATGAGTTTATCTCCTTGGGCGACTATAGCTCTGTTGTTGGCGCCAATATGAGCAACCTCTCTGCACCAAAGGTTGGCATCGTCTATGCCGAAGGTAGCATCGTGGACGGCGAGGAGCAGACCCCTGACGGCAATATCTATGGAACAACTCTTGCCAACACCATTGACAAAGCCCGCAAAGACGAAACCATTAAAGCGGTAGTTCTGCGTGTCAACTCTCCAGGTGGCAGTGCCCTTGCCAGCGATATTATCTGGCGTGAAGTGGAGCTACTTAAGGCTGTAAAACCGGTTATCGTATCTATGGGCGATTACGCCGCAAGTGGTGGCTACTATATCTCCTGCCCCGCAGATGCTATTGTAACTAACCGTCTAACCCTTACCGGCTCTATCGGCGTATTCGGTATGTTTATGGAGGGAGGAGATATGTTCAAGAGTAAGCTCGGTATGACCTTTGATGGCGTGAAAACAAACCCGTCAGCCGACTTCGGTCAGGGCATTATGGGTATCAACCTGCGTAAAAGCACCGCCTTAGAGCGCTCTATGCTTATCAAATCTGTCGACAAGGTCTATGATGCCTTCACAACGAAGGTCTCTAACGGTCGCAACCTTGCACTCCCAGAGGTACTCAACATCGCCGAGGGTCGTGTGTGGAGTGGTAGTGATGCTCTCGAAATAGGTCTTGCTGATGCCCCTGGCGGTCTTAAGACTGCGATATCTATTGCCGCAGATAAAGCTGGCATTGCCGAAAACTTCCGCGTAGAAGAGGTTCTGGGAGACCTGAGCCCATTTGCAGCCTTTATGCAGAGTCTCGGCACACAAGTTCGCAGCATCGCTCTCGATAATGAGTTGAATGCGGTATGTAACGAATATCAAAACCTTAAAGATATCATCAACCGCAACGGTGTGCAGATGTATTGCCCATATAGAGTAGAGTTGTAGCATAGAAATAGAGAACGAGCCTGACAAAAAGTCCAAAACAGACATAAG